>JACQPI010000011.1 GCA_016207585.1 Elusimicrobiota bacterium
GCCGGATCCTTCGCACACTGGCTGGTGTTAGGACTGATCGGCGCCGCCGCCGGTTTCCTTTTTGGCTTGACCCTCGTGATTTTTGCCTTACACCCGCCTTTCAAGAAGCGCTAGCCACAAAGGCGTCTGGAATGTGGCGGACCTCACCCCCCAGCTCAGCCGGCGTCGGTTTACCCTCAATGCCAGTCACTTAAGCTCTCTCCCCGTCGAGTCCTTGAGCTACCTAGTCGGATTTCGATACTGGTTCGGCTATAGGCGATAACAGCCCCCCGATATGAGCGGCATCCGCCGGAGAAACCGAACAGTGGTTCCTTTTACAGTTTTCTATGAAATACCAAAATGGCATCTCATACAGAATGACCTCCGGAAGATATGCCTACTCAAACCGGACCCGCAACCGGCAAAAATTCGCCTGCACCTCAAATCTTACTTAGGTTGGAAAGGCCAAGTGCCGTGACGGAACCGGTACGCGCGCGCCCAAGCCTCAAGATTTGGATTATCAGGTCCGAAGCCGCAGGGACCCGCGAACTCTTCCGGCTCGCCTCGGTACGCGTACATTTTCTGCCCATGGCTGAAGTGGCAACTGAGACAGACATTCTGGTCGGAACCAAGACGCTTGCCATCGAGCCGCACGAAGCCGCGTTTCTTCAAGAAAACTCTCCAAGAAAAAGTTTCTTTCCTCACCGACCGCGACAGCCCGACTCCGGAAGGGTTGGGCGCATAGACACGGAAGGCCCACCGTCCGTCCCGCTGTTTCTGGACCGTCCGAAATTCGAAGAGCCTAGGAGGATTCGTCTTTAGAAACATCCCATGAGCGACCAATGTGCCGACGGGGTAGTCCCAAACCGCTCCCGCGTATACGTCGGGAGCATCGGGCTCACCCAGAATTTTCAAATGCTCCTTTTGCCCGGCATCCAGGTTGAACCGTCCATTCCAACGCCGGAGGGTCGCTCCCGGAGGCAGGATCGCCCAGTGCCTTTCCTCCACCAACTCTGATCGAGGCAGCGCCGGGTCGACCCTCACGTCCTGACCCAACGGCGGCTCAACGCCGGAACGCGATTCGAAAGCCACGAAGCCGAGCCGCTCGATCCCCTCGATCGACAAAAACTTGAGAGAGACCAAAACGGGCTCGGGGTCTTTGAGAAACACGGCGATCTGCATCTCGCCGCTTGGAGGGAGCGGAAAGGCCCAACGGCACAGGGTCATGCCGCAGAGGAACAAAACAAAAACAGAAAAGCGCCGCCCAGCAGCCATCCTTGGAAATTATAGCTCTCTCGGGGACCGATAACATGAGCCCTTCGGCCCAACCAGCCAGGACCTAAATTTTCGACGCCCCGAATGCGTCCGGAATATGGCGTATCTCCGCGCCCAGCACGGTAACGACGTCGAAACGAACCAAGGCATCCTGAAGTCCCGCCCTTTGCAGAAAAGACGCCGCCGCGCGGCTGATGCGCAGACGCTTGCGCGCGTCGACCGCCTCCTCGGGCTTTCCAAAACCGCCGACCGCCGAACGGGTCTTGACCTCGACAAAAACGACCGTCTCCCCGTCTTTCATGACGAGATCGATCTCGCCCAATCGGGTGCGGTACGAACGGTGAAGAAGCCGATAACCTAGTCCCAAAAGATACCGCTCGGCCAAAGCCTCTCCCGATTTTCCAAGTTTGGCGCAACGGCTCATGATTTTTCCTTTTGCATGGGCGTTCGCTCCACTGGTGCTTGGGATTTTTTGAAACAAGAATGGACCGTCGCCCACACCTCAATATACGAGAAGAAACCTGAAAAGTTCCCAACTTGGGCATGGCAAATATCTTCAACGCGGGATTCTTACTCTCCCTACCGATCGGCGGCGACCTGCGCAGTTTTTTTTATTTATTTTTTAAGCATTTATTGATTGGGCACTATCAGCGCTGAAGGTAAAAACAAAAATAAGCATAAATTTAAAACATAATTTATGTCGAAGATCGCCATCCGGAGGAAACATTCTCAGACTCCAACTGAAGCTGGGGAGATTTATAACGACGCTCTCAGAAGCGTCGGGGTTAAAAAAACCTGGCCTGGGCGACCGGCTCGAAGCTCATGCGATGGACGGGGCTGGGACCCAGGCGGGCGAGGGCCCGCAGGTGGTCGGCCGTGCCGTAGCCCTTGTGCCGGGAGAATCCATAGCCGGGATGGCGCACGTCGAGCCGTCCCATCCAGCGGTCGCGCAGCACCTTGGCGACGATGCTGGCACTGGCGACCGCCAGGGAAAACGCGTCCGCCCGGGCGAGCGCCTTTTGCTCATAAGGCAGTTCCGGAATAGGGTGGTTGCCGTCCACGATAACCAACGAGTCGGGTATGACGGCGCCGAGCCGCGCGACGGCGCGGCGCATCGCCAGAAACGTCGCCTGCAGGACATTGCGGCGGTCGATCTCCTCCGCCGTGGCGTAACCGACGCCGACCGACCGGGCGACGCGCCGTATCGTCCCGTAGAGCGCCAGACGCCTGGATGGACTGAGGGCCTTGGAATCCCGGACGCAGGCCAGGGCTTCCAGGCCGGCCGGGCCCAGCAGGACCGCCGCCGCCACAACGGGCCCCGCCAAGGGCCCGCGGCCGACCTCGTCGACGCCGATAAGTTGGGAGACGTGATAGTGGGAGCGCAACGCCTCGTCGAACAAAGATAGGCGGCCCTCCGCCCGCTTCAAGTGCCGACCGGCGCGGCCTGGACCGGCTTGACGTGCCCGGCCGACGGAGCCGGCTTGGCGCCGTCCTGCGACGCAGCCTCCGTCGCGGACGCAGGCGGCGCAGCGGCCGGCTTGGCCGCCTGCGACTCCTCCAGGTCCAGCCGGGCCGCCTTTCCGGAAAGCTTGCGCAGGTAGAAAAGGCGCGCGCGGCGCGCGCGGCCGGGCCGAGTCAGCTCGATCTTTTCGATGCGCGGGGAATAGAGGGGGAATATCCGCTCCACGCCCACGCCGAAGGATATCTTGCGCACCGTGAAATTCTCCGAGACGCCCGTCCCGCGGCGGCGGATGACGGTCCCCTCGAAGACTTGGATGCGTTCGCTCTCGCCCTCGACGACCCTCAGATGGACCCGGACGGTGTCGCCCGGCTTGAAGGCCGGGAAATTCCGAGTCGGCGCGGCGAGCAGTTGCGTGGTCATAATCTATTCTCCTCGAGTCAAGTCCGGCCGTTTACGGCGGGTCGCGTCGAGCGCCGCGGCACGGCGCCAAGTCTCGACGCGCGCCGGGTCTCCCGTCAGCAAGTCCGTGGGGACCGGGCGTTTGCGCCAAAGCCTCGGGCGCGTATAGTGCGGATAGTCCAAAACGGGGCCGGAGGAGAACGACTCGCGGTCCGTCGCCTCGGGGCTCAAGACGCCGGGAACGAGCCTCGCCACGGCGTCCGCGAGGACCATCGCGGGAAGCTCGCCCCCGGTCAGGACGTAATCCCCGATGGACAGCTCCAGATCCACGTACTTCATGATCCGTTCGTCGATCCCCTCATAATGCCCGCACAAGAGGATCAGATGCCCGCGGACCGCGAGGCTTCGCGCCAGCGGCTGGGTCAGGCGCCTGCCTTGGGGAGAGAGATAAACGACGGCGCTGCCTTTAGTCCGCAGATTGGAAATCGCATCGAAGAGCGGCTGGGCCATCAGGACCATTCCCGGTCCCCCGCCGTAGGGCCTGTCGTCGACGGTGCGGTGGGAGTCCTTGGCGAACTCGCGAGGGTTCGTGAACGCGATCTCGACGATTCCGCGCCGGCGGGCGCGCCCCACGATGCTGCGTGCCAAGGGGCCCTCGAACATTTCCGGGAAAAGGGTGATGATGTCCATACGCAGGCGAGGACCGGCGCGAACGCCTCGGCGCCGGGCGCGATAACGCGTCCAGTGCCGCGCGCACGGTGTAACTCCTCTCGCGCGGCGTCCCGCGCTTGCGACCACGCCCTCCGGCTTCTTTTTTCCCTTCATCCCTTTCGTCCCTTCATTCCCGCCCGGAGCCGCTACTGGAGGTCGATCAAGACCTTTTTGTTCGTCTTGGCGGCCACCGCCGAGACCACCTCGCGCAACGCCCGGATGACCTTGCCCTGCTTGCCGATGATCTTGCCCTTGTCCTCCTCCGCTACCTTCAGGAGGACCTTGACCGTGTCGTTTTCCTCCGTCCAGTCCGAGGAGACTTCGTCGGGCTTGTCGACGAGCTGCCGCGTCAAGTGTAGCAGGAGTTCCTTCATGATGCCGCCTTATCGGCTTTAGCCGAGGCCTGCCGCAACAACGACCCGACCGTCTCGGACGGTTTGGCGCCTTTTTTGATCCAATGTTCGACGCGATCCTGACGGATGCGGACCTTATCCTTGATCTTTTCGCCGCGCGGGTCGTACGATCCCAGAATCTCCAAAGGCTCGCCGTGCGGCCCGCGCCGCTTCTCGACCGCCACGACGCGGAAATACGCCTGTTTGGGTTTTCCGATCCTCTGCAGCCGAATCACCACCGCCATAGATATCTTCCTCCCTTCAAGTCAAGTTTGCGCCTTTCACGCGGACTCCCGCCGCCCTCGCTCCAAAGCTTGCTGGGCCGAGCGCCTCATCTCCTGAAACGCCCGCGCCGGGTCGGGCGCCCGGTAGAGGGCGCTTCCGGCCACAAGGGCGTCGGCTCCCGCCTCGGCCGCCAAGACGGCCGTGTCGGGATGAATCCCGCCGTCCACTCCCAGCCAAACGGCCCCGCCGACGCGGTCGATCTCCCGGCGCAGAGCCCGAATCTTGGGCAGCATGCGGCCCAGGAATTTCCGCCCCCCGAAGCCGGGCTCCACCGTCATCACCAGCATGAAATCCATCTGCTTCAAATAGGGAACGACCTTCGAGACGGCGGTCGAGGGCTTGAGCGCGAGCCCGGCGGCGGCGCCCAAAGCGCGGAGTTCGCGAAGCAGCGGGGCGGGACGGCGGCATGCCTCGATGTGAAAAATCACGAGATCGGCTCCCGCCCGCGCGAAGACCGGGGCGAAGGACTGCGGGTCCTCCACCATCAGGTGGGCGTCCAAGAGAGAGCGCGACCGCGCCTTGAGCGAGCGCACGTGGTCCGGGCCGAAGCTCAGGTTCGGCACGAAATGGCCGTCCATGACGTCGACCGAAACCCAATCGGCCCCGGCCGCCTCCAAGAGGCGCAGGGAGCCGGCAAGATCCGAAAAGTCGGCGGCCAAGAGCGACGGGACGATGCGCACGCGCCCGTCCGGGCGGGGGAAACCGGCGTCCGGCCGAGAGGGGGAAAACGCCGCGGGTCTCGGGGCGGCCACGATCACAAGTTCCTCTCCTCGACGAGGATGCCGTTGAGATACACCTTGATGTGCGCTTTCCCGGTCTCAGGCGTGGGGATGTCCACGTCCACCTTGCTGCCGGGCGGCCTCAAACCGTTGAAAATCTCCTGCTCGCCGTACGGGTCCGTCAGCACGATGCGGACCTGGCTGTCCGAGCTTCCCTGGGGGACCGCGTAATGCACGCGGCGCATCGGCGCCTGCGCCCCTCCGGAGCGGGAGGATCGGCCGCTGACCGTCAGTTTGATTCTCGATCGGCCCTCGAGGATCGTGTCGGGCGCCGGCTCCTGCGCCAAGACGACGCCGTAGGGAAACAGCGAGCCGGAGTCTTTCACGATCTCGACGGATATTCCCAGCGGGGAGGCCCAGGCGTTGGCGTCGCTGACGTTCTTGCGCGTGAAATCCGGCATGAGGCTCACCCCGTTCGGCGGAGGGCCTCCCGAGATGACAACGTTGATCATATGGCTTCGCTCGACGCTCGCCTCGGCCTTGGGGTCCTGCAGGAGCACCGTCCCCTTGTCCATGCGCAGGGAGTAGCTCTCCGTGACGGCGCCCAGCAAGAGCTGGTTCTGGCGCAGGAGCATCTCGGCATTGCGCAATGGAAGGCCGCTCAAGCCCGGGACGAAGACCGTCTCGCCGCCCTGGCTGACGATGACGCGGATGACCTTGCCTTCCCGCACCTTCGTCCCCGCCTCGGGCAGCTGGCGCAGGACCGCCCCGATCGGGATGGACGCGTTGAATTCGGAACCCTCCTTGCGAAGGGCCAGGTTGAGCGACGAAGCCATATCGAGCGCGGCTTCCAAGGGCCGGCCCCGCATGTCCGGGACCGCCTGCACCTTGCGGCTATGGATCACGCCCTCCAGCGCCCATTGGGCCATGAAGTAAGTGAAGACGGCCAGGCACAGCGCCGCGGCGGCGATCTCGTAGCGTTTCAACGGCCTACGCCCCGCGCCGGGCTCGGGCGACGCGGGAGCGCCGAACGACGAGGAGCCCAGGGGGGCGCCTTCGGATGGGTGACGAACCGCGTTAAAGCTCATGGCGATTAGGCGACGTGAAATAGGTCCCCTGGCCTCAGCCGCAGGCCGTTGACAAAATCCGCAGCAGGTATCCGCTTTTTTCCTTCAGGCTGGACTTCGACGACCCAGAGGCGACCTGAACCACATTGTACCAAAATACCGCGCTCCCGTTCAACGCGTACGAGAGTCCCCGGCGGGGTTTGGGAGCCCGGGTTGCCGCCGCGCGCAAGGTGCGGCTCCTCTCGCCCGGTCTCTTCCACGCGCGTTTTCAGGATCGCGACCGTACCTTGGGGGAACTTCAGGAAAGCGCGCAGGCCCCCAATGAGCCCCCGGACCCGATTATGGATTTCAAAGGCCGCGCGGCCGAAATCGAGCCGCGCATCCTCACGCGTCAGTTTGGGAGCCAGGCTCGGCTCGCCCGCCTGCGGCTCGCGGCGGATCGCCCCGGCGGCCACGTCCGCGAGAACCTTCTCAAGAGCCGCCGTTCCCGAGCGCACGAGCTTTTCGGCCAGCCCGGCCGAGTCCTCATCGGGGCCGATCTCCACCTCGCAGCGCGATTGGACGGGCCCCGTGTCCATACCGGCGTCGAGCCAAAACAAGGTCGTGCCGGTGCGTTTCTCGCCGCGCATCAGGCTCCACTCGATGGGCGCCGCGCCCCGGTATTTGGGGAGGAGCGAAAAATGGACGTTGAGGAAGCCGAGCCGCGTCGAGGCCAAGACGTCGGGTTTGAATATCTTGCCGTAGGCGACGACGACCGCCAGATCGGCCTGAAGGTCGCGCAGCCGCTGCAGCGCGTCCCCGGGCCGGTCGGGCTGCAGGACGGAAATTTGCAGCCGCCCGGCCGCGGTCTTCACGGGAGACGGCTGGAACGCCAAGCCCCGTCCCGAAGGCCGGTCGGGGCGGGTCACGGCGGCCGGCACGTCGTGGCTCCGCGCGCAGATCTCCAAAAAAGGGACCGCTTCGCCCGGAGTTCCCCAGAATATGATTTTCATACCGAGGCTCGCCCCGCTTTAGGACCAGCGCAGCCGCAAATCCCTCAGGATCGGTGAGATCTTGAGGCGCTGCGCCAGGGAAAGCCGGTCGATGAAGAGCTTGCCGTCCAGATGGTCGATCTCGTGCTGGAACGCTCGCGCCAGAAGCCCCTCGCCCGACATCTCGTAGGGCTCGCCGCGGGCGTCGAGCGCGCGGATGCGCACGCGCGCGCCGCGCTTGACCTTGGCGTAGAGCCCAGGGACCGACAGGCAACCCTCCTCCTCCTCGACCTCGTGGTCGCGCCGCAGGATTTCCGGGTTGATGAGGACGAGCCGCTGCGGTTTTCCTTCCGGTTTGACGTCGATGACCGCGAGGCGGATAGTGAGGCCGATCTGGGGAGCCGCCAGGCCGACCCCCTTGGCCGCGTACATGGTCGACCACATGTCCCGCAGAAGGGCCGGGAGTTTTTTCTTGAAGGCGGGGTAATCGACGGCGGAGGAGACGGTCTTCAAGACCGCCTCGCCATGCTTGGTGATGCGCAAAATCGCCATGTTATCTCGCCACGCCTCTTTACGCGCCGGCTCCCGCGGCGGAACCGGAGTCCGCTTCTCGGCGCCGGATGAGGTCCAACGCCTCCTGGACGGACCGCGCGCGCGCGAGCGTTTCGATCAGGTCGGACTGGAAAAGCCGCGCCACCTCCCGCAGAAGCTTGAGGTGCTGTTTGTAGCCCTCGGGAGCGTCTGGAGAAACAAGCACGAGCATGGCGCGGACGGTCACCGCCGGGTTTTTCGGGTTCACGATGCCATCCGGGACGATCGCCAGCGCGGCGGTGGAATCCGCGATGCCGCGCAGGTACGCGTGAGGGAGGCAAAGCCCGGTGTCGAGCGTCGTATCGATCCCCTTCCTCTCGCGCTCGACGATCTTGCCCAGGAGGACGTCCGCAGGGACGGACTTGTCGGAGGCGATGCGCTCGACGAGCTTATTCAAAAGCGCGTCGCGGCCTCGCTCCGGTGGCCTAAACAGCACCAGCGCCGGAGTGAGCAGCCGGCCGATGGAAAGGTTTTGCGCGGTATCCACGGGTTGCGATTTCGAACGCCGGCCTCACTGTAACAAAACCGCCGCGCGGGGCGCAACGTTGCTGAGCGCGGATTAGATATAATGACACCCGTAGGTTTCCGCCATGCGCAAGGCTTCCAGCCCCCTGCACGGAAAGAGCGTCCTGATCACCCGGCCACGCCGGCAGTCCGGCGAACTGGCCGGCGCCTTGCGCCGGCATGGGGCGAGAGTCATCGTTGCGCCGGCGATCCGCATCCGCGATCCGGTCTCCTGGAAGCCGCTCGACCGCGCATTACGAAATCTGGGCGCCTACGATACGATCATCTTCACCAGCGCCAACGGGGTGGATCAGTTTTTTAAGAGAGCGGCTCGATTTCCGGCCGAACCCTCCGCCGGGAAACGCGGAAAACGCCCGCATCTCGGATCGGCCCCGGCAAGACGGCTCTTCGCGATCGGGCCCGCGACGGCCAAGGCCCTCGGCAGGCACGGCTGGCGCGGCGTCGGCGGTCCCGACACCCACGAGGGCGCGGCGTTCGCGAATCACGTCGCCGGGCGGGGGATATGCGCCCGGCACCGCGGGCAAGGAAGTACTACCTCTTCCCGCGGCGCCGGCCGCAATAAGAGCCTGTCCGGCCGGCGCATCCTCATCCCCAGAGCCCGCGTGGCGCGCGACGTGCTGCCCCGCATTCTCAAAAGACGCGGCGCGCGCGTGGATGTCGTGGAGGTCTACCGCACCGTCGCCGATTCCCTCGGCCGCCGACGCATCCGCGATGTCGCGCGCCGGCGGGCCGCGGATATCGTCACATTTACGTCCTCATCGACCGTGGAACAATTCATGAAGGCGGCGGGCTCCGCCCGGACCGCGCGGCGTTTTTTTGATCATTGCGTCGCGGCCTCCATCGGCCCGGTCGCCTCAAGGGCGCTGCGCCGCTGCGGCGTGCGACGGATCGTGGAGGCGCGCCCGTTCACGACCCGAGGGCTCGTGGACGCCATCCTGCGCTGGGCTCGGGTCCCGCGCCGCAGCCGCCCGAGAGCCTCCGGAGCCCGGACGTCATGATCCCGGATCGAAGCGCCCTGCGCCGGACTCTCCTGGAAGTCCTGCGCTCTTCCGGCGATATCCTCATAAAAAACTTCGGCAGGGCCCGCATCCGCTA
>JACQPI010000209.1 GCA_016207585.1 Elusimicrobiota bacterium
CTGGATCAAGAGCACGAATCCCCGCGGGTGCGGCTTTCCATGGAAGCGATCGACGCGTTGATCCGTCAAACGACGCTTGCGGGGCACCCGAAACAAAGGTATTACGAGCTCATGAAATCGGGCCATCCGGGAGGCGGATTCTTTGTCTATCGTATCCGAAGAGACCCTTGGGAGCTGGGCACGGGGCCGCGGCACACCCAATTTTCCCAGCAGGCGCATCTCACGATCGACGTGAAGACGGGTTTGGAGCCGGCGCGCGCCCAGGGCGTGGAACTCGTCGTGTGGGTCGGCCGGGGAGGCGATTTTTCCAGGCTTCCGGGCTTGGAGCGCTTTTATGAAGAAGTGAGTCGGGAGGGGACGCTGTTGGCGGATTTTATTCCGCTGGCCGGTTCGAGAGGAGGGCCTCACATCGCGATTTATCGGGTTCCAGGCACATGATTTACATCGTAGTCTTGGCCTATAACGAAGCTTCCGGCATCGCGGCCTTGCTGACCGAGCTTGCCTCGGAGCTAGGCAGGCAGCCCGGCGCCTACCGTTTCCTGGTGGTGGACGACGGTTCCACGGATGGAACGCTCGACGCGGTCCGCTTGGTGGAGGGCGGGCTGCCCGTCACCGTGCTCCGCCATTACGAGAATCAGGGCGTCGGCGCGGCGTTCAACACGGGGTTGCGGCATGCGGCGGAGGTCGCGCAAGACGGCGACGTGATCGTAACCATCGAAGGCGACCGGACGAACCGGGCCAACATCATCCCTGAAATGCTGCGCGAGCTGGACCGCAACATCGACGTGGTGTGCGCTTCCCGGTATATTCCCGGGGGAGCCTATGTCGGCTTCCCGTTGACGCGGAGAATACTGAGCTGGGGGGCTAATTGGGTCATGCGGGTGTTTTATCGCGTCCCGGGAGTCAAGGATTACACGATCTTTTACCGGGCCTACCGCGCGCGCGTTCTGAAAAAGGCGATCGCCGCGTACCAGGAGCGGTTTATCGAAAGCCGCGGCTTCACCGCTAATGCGGAGATCCTGTTCAAGGCGGCTTCCATCCAGTCCTTGCATTGCAGCGAGGTCGCCATGGTGTATCGTTACGATCTAAAAAAAGGCCGCAGCAAGATGCGAATTTTGAAGAACCTATATGAGTATGGGGTTTTATTCTTAAAATTCCTGGGTGCGAGAACCCAGGAACGGCCCAGGACCCGCGGCGAATGAGTAACCCAAGCTCTCCCAAGGTGGTCGTCGTAATGCCGGCGTATAACGCCGCTAAAACGCTCGAAAAAACCTTCTCCGACATCCCGGCCGGTTTGGCGGCCGAGATTCTTCTCGTGGACGACTGCTCCAAGGACGACACCGCGGCGAAGTCCCGGCGGCTCGGTTTGACGACGCTGGTTCATGATAAAAACCTGGGCTACGGGGGGAACCAGAAGACCTGCTACCGCGAGGCGCTTAGACGGGAAGCCGATGTCGTCATCATGATCCACCCCGATTATCAATACGACGCAAGGCTCGCCGGCGTGATGACGAACCTCATCTCCTTGGGGGTTTGCGACGTCGTGCTGGGCAACCGCATCCGCACCCGTTGGGAAGCGCTGGCGGGCGGCTTGCCGAGGTGGAAGTACCTGGCGAATCGGGTCCTTTCTCTCCTGGAAAACGCGGCGACAGGACAGAACCTCGGCGAGTGGCATTCGGGCTTGCGCGCCTATTCCCGCAGGGTGCTGGAGACCGTGCCTTGGGAGTTGAATTCGGATGACTTTGTGTTCGACCAGCAGTTTCTGTATCAGGCGGCCGCCCTGCGGTTTCGAATGGGGGATATTCCCGTATCGGCCAGGTATTTTCCGGAGGCGTCGTCCATTAATTTCCGCCGCAGCGTCGTCTACGGTCTGGCCACGCTTCGCGTGATGATCCAATATCTTTTGCACAAGGCAGGCCTCGTTCGATTCAGGCTCTTCCTCCCGCGATGAGCGCATTGCGCGCCGCGGCATGAGCCACCTTCGGCTGGGCCTATTGGGGATCCTCCTTGTTTTCGGGGTCCAATGGACCCTCTCGGTTATTTCAACCGCCCTTGCCGCCGGGCTTGTGGCGACGGCGTTGATGTTCCTAATCCTCTTGGCGACGACCGGATGCGGCCGGCTGGCGTTGCGGTCCGTGGGGCCGTCCGGCTTGAGCGAATCGGAGAAAACCTTGATCGGGGCCACCCTGGGCCTGGGTCTCCTCTCCCAGGGGACGTTTTTGCTCGGCATCGCCGGGCTTCTGCGGCCTTGGGCGGCGGGGGCGCTGTTGTGCGCGTTTTGGATAGTCGGTTTCACCGAGTTGCGGGACGCTTTCCGTTCGCTGGGCGCCAATTGGAATCTTTGGCGGGAGCGGCCCGTCTTCGCAGCGGCTCTCCTGGGCTTGATCGCGGCGGTTTTCTGGACGAGCTGGGTGCCGCCGCACCAGTATGATTCCCTCGTCTATCACTTGGCGCTTCCCGCCGCGTACCTCCGCGCCGGCAAAATCACAGCGGTCGGACACCTTCTGTACAGTTACTTCCCTCAAAACGGGGAAATGTTGTTTGCGGTCGGATTGCTCTTGGGTTCCGACCTGGTGGCGCAGATGTTCAGTTGGCTGGCCTTCCTATTGAGCGCGGCATGGGTTTTCGAGATCAGTAAACGGGAGATGCCGTTGACGGCCGCGCTTCTGGCCTGCGGCCTATTGGCCTCTCATACGGCCGTCATGTTGCTGGCCGCCGTCACGTACGTGGAAACCATGGCGATGTTGTGGGTGACCGCCTCCGTCTTGGCCTTTTTTCGCTGGTCCGAGATCCCGGACGAGCCCGCCGGCCGCGGTTGGCTCGTCCTCAGCGCGATCTTCGCCGGGCTTGGAATCGGGACGAAGTATTACGTGGGCATTTGCCCGGCGGCCCTGTGCCTGATGTTGGCGGTGCGGACGGCTTTCATTCGCCGTCGGACGGAAGGCCCGGGGGCGAGTGCAGTATTTTCGTTCGCCGGAATCGTCGCTGCTTGCGCCGCTCCGTGGCTGCTGCGTAACGCGTTCACGGTGGGCAACCCGTTCTTTCCGTTTTTTTATTCGCTGCTGCCGCACCGGGGAGTTCCCTGGGCCCAGGAGAACGCGCAGGGGTATTTCCGGATGCTGACCGAGTACGGCCATCCGGAAGGTTGGCTCATGGAGTTGTTGAAATTCCCGTTTCGAATCGCCTCGGGCAGCCTTCGGTTCGGCGGGGGA
>JACQPI010000202.1 GCA_016207585.1 Elusimicrobiota bacterium
AGGCAAAAACGCACACAAAAGCGCACGCTCAAAAGTTCGGATTTTCCCGGCGATGGGAACGTCGAGGGCCATCTTTCCTCCCGTCAGATTGAGGGATATTCTCATCGATTTTTCGATTCCCGCGGCCGGGCTCCGGTTCGCCCGGACGGCGGCCCGGCACCGCAAGCCGATCCTCGTGGGAACGACCGGCTGGACGTCCCACCAGGACGCGTCGCTGCGCGCGCTCTCCCGAAGACAGAAAGAGGGGTTCGACTCCCCTTAGGGCCACCAGTTTTGAGTTTGGGCGCGCGTGAAAGTATGCGGGTCCTCCGACCCAAAAGCCTGTAGGCCGAACGTTGACCATGTCCTGGGTCCATCGCCTCTAGAACAAAAAAAGAGCCTTTGGTATTGTTGCGCAAAGGACGTCATTCGCATGCTGACGCGCTACTCTTATAGAGTGAGGTATCGGAAAATGGAGAGGCACTGCAAGAGGGTGTTCGGATACGTGGAAGTGCCGTTGGCGCTAGTTCTTGTTTTCGGGGTCGCTACCTCCGCGATGACACAGGTAGGAGCTGTCACGTCTTCTTCTAAGGAGAAGGTTTCCCAGCAAGCGGCGCAAGCCGCTTCGGATGACGCGCTGTCCAAGGGAATAAACGCCGAGGTGACGGTTCGCTCTGCCGAGTTAGTGCGGCCCGTGCAAGCAGGGGAGACCCCCTATTGGGAAGTCCTGGTGGGAAGGGAGTGGCAGAACGGGGGTTCTGACGTGTTTGTTTTCAAGTCTCCGTTGAAAGATGAGCCGAGCGCCCTGAAACTTGGAGTTGCGACAGAACCATCTCCTCTGCTGCGGCAATCTCTTGAGGAGGCCCGATATCGAATTCCGCAAGGCATCAACCGGGTCGCAGCGCTGAATTTCGGCGATCCCGGCGACGCTTCCATCGGTGCCCGTGCGTCGAATCAGTCGTCGTCATGGGGAAGCTATCTCGCACCGGGGTTCCTTATCGGGAAGACCAACAGCCAAAGCGGGAGCAGCACCGGCTACCATTTCTTTGTGGAATGGGGCCACATCCTCTCGATCAGACCCAATCTGATCCTTTCCTCCAAGGAAACCATCAATCCAAACTGGACCGGGATATCATCCTCCGGTTTGGGATTAGGCTACCAATCCGCGAAGCAACATCCGGACCAGGTGCTTCAGGAATCGGTGAGCAATGGGTTGCTTCTACAGCAGGTGCAGCAACGCCAGACTCAAAACACCTTTTACCCGATCACGGACGTGATCCTAAGCCTTCCCCATAACCTGTTTGGCCTGGGGGTTGGGTTCGGTCCCGCCTACGTCGCCCAAAAAGGGGTGTCTAGAATCGTGGAGAACATCGCGGCGAGCGCCGGGAACTCCTCCTCTACGACACGCATCCTGTCTCAGCAGGAGTTCAGTCGTTCCGGCGCGGCGATGAACCTCACGCTGATGATTAGGATACTCTTTCTGGATATCCAGTTCCAAAAACCCATCATCGGGGGCCTCGGCACGGGACGCAACTTTTCCCTGGGAATAAAAATTCCATTAAACCTATAACCCCCCATCTTTGACGGCTGGTTCGGGCCGGCTTTGTTGCCGTTTGTCGTTGTCTGCCCTGAACCATCCCGACTCCATCAAGTTTCTTTATCTTTCATATAATAACCCCCATGTCCAAGACGCTGTGCTTGATCGTCTGCGGCGCCGAGGGGCGCATGGGAAGGCGAGTCGTGGCGCTGGCCCAGACCGATCCCCGCTTCCGGGTCGCGGCCGGCGTCGTGCGCGGCGGCCGCCCCGCCTCGATGTTCCCCTTCCCGCTGGTCGGCGAAGGAGAACTGCCGAGCTACCTGCCCCATGCGGATATTCTCGTCGACTTTTCGATTCCAGCGGCCGGGCTCCGGTTCGCCCGGACGGCGGCCCGGCACCGCAAGCCGATCATCGTGGGAACGACCGGCTGGACGTCCCGCCAGGACGCGTCGCTGCGCGCGCTCTCCCGCCGGACCCCCGTTTTTTACTCTCCCAATTTCAGCCTGGCAGTGAACGTGCTCCTGCAGATCGCTCAGGAAGCCGCCAAGCGGCTACCCCACTACGACCTGGGGATCACGGAAGTCCACCACGTCCTGAAGAAAGACGCTCCCAGCGGCACGGCCCTGCGCCTGGCCGAACTCCTGCGGCCCTACAGCCCGAAACCGAAGATTCCCATCCGCAGCCACCGCCTGGGGACGATCGCGGGAGAGCACACGCTCACCCTGGCGGGTCCCTTCGAGAGCCTCGAGCTGACGCATCGGGCCGAGTCGCGGGACGTCTTCGCGCGAGGTGCCCTGGAAACGGCTTGGTGGCTGCGTGGCCGGAGACCCGGGTTCTACGGCATGGAACACTTTCTAAGAACCGCCCCCTCCGGCTCCGAGGAAAAGCGGAGCCCATCGTGAAAGCGGCGCGGCGCGCCTGGACCCGAATCGAGGATCTCTTCATGGGCGAAGACGATCCCGACGAACCCTATTACGATCCCATCCACATCGGCGGCGCGATCGTCATAACGCTGACCGCGGTCGGGTGCCTTTACTGGCTCCTATGGACCCTGCTCGTCTACGAAGGAGGCATCTTCCAGAAGGCATACGCCCTCGCAGAACTGCTCTGGACATCCAAGACGCTCTCCGATTTAGGCTATAAGGGCTACCCCTACGCCCTCGGGGCCTTCGAGGGAACGTTGGGAAATGTCGGAGCCCTCGGGTTATGCATCCTGGCTATCGCGGCGCTGGGACGCCTTTATCGCCGCGCCGCGGGAAGAGGATGTACTTCCTTGCCCGCGGCACCGGGTGAATATCCTCCACCCGGCGCAGCGGGAAGAGGATGCACTTCCTTGCCCGTGGCGCCGGGTGAATATCCTCCGCCCGGCGCAGCGGCACAGCGCCATGGAAAGCGGCCCCCCAAGAGCTAAGTCGGCGTTTTTATCCTTGGGCTCGAACCAGGGATCGCGCTTCAAGCAAATCAAGAATGCCCTGCGAGCGCTCCGGTTCCTGACCCGCACGCGGCTCCTGCGGACTTCCTCGTTCTACGAAACCTCCCCCGTGGGAACCAAAGGACAGCGCCCCTACCTCAACGCCTGCGCCGAGATCCGTACCGCCTTGAGCCCCATGGGACTCCTCATCGAGCTCAAGCGGCTGGAGGTCCTCTCAGGCCGCCGTTCCTCCGCCGTGCGATGGGCCCCCCGGACGCTGGACATCGACATTTTATTCTATGGTCGTCTCCGCTGGGCGGGGCCCCACCTCACGATCCCGCATCCGCGCGCCTTAAAACGGAAATTCGTTCTGTCGCCCCTGGCCGAGATCGCC
>JACQPI010000198.1 GCA_016207585.1 Elusimicrobiota bacterium
GCGGCGCTCCATGCGGCGAAAACATTTCATCTGCTTCAAGACGACCGCTGGGCCGAGGCCTCGGCCGAAATGGACCGGTTGCTAAAAGAGGTTCCTAACCACCCGACCGGCATGGCGGCCCACGTGCTGGCTGGCTACGAGGCCTCCCAACGCAAGGAATGGGACGCGGCGGCCTCCTCTTATGAGCGAGCCATCCTCAAGTACCCGTATGGATCCCTCTCGGACGCCGCCATGGCGATGCTTCTGTCCTCCTATTTCCAGGCGCGGCGCTACCAGGCGCTCGTCACTCACTCCAACCGCGTCGCGCAGATCATCGCCTCGAACTTCTCGACCGACGATCCGCTCTGGCGGGCGCATAGCCACCTCCTGATCGCCGAGGCCTACTACAAGCTGCGCATGTACGCGGAGGCTTCCGAGCACTACCAGGAAGTCGTCAAGCATCCCTCCCTGGCGGCCCAGGGCCGCCTGTATTTGGCGTGGTCGCGCTACCGCGAGGAGAAATACGGCGAGGCGCAAAAGCTCTCCCGACACGTCCTATCCCGGGACGAAATCTCGCAGCAGCAAAGAGCCAGCGCCCACTTCCTGACCGCGGCCTGCTACTTCAGCCAGAAAAATTACGACACCGCCATCAAGGCCTTTCGGGCGCTGCGCAGGGATTTCCCGAACGACTCCCACGTGCCCGAGAGCTGGCTTCAGGAAGGCTGGGCTCAGCGTCTTGCGGGTTACTCCGGAGACGCGATCGACACATGGCAGAAGTTGGCGTCCCTATTCCCGGGGCATCCCCTGGCGCAGGAGGGTTTCCAGCAGATCGGGCAGGTCCTTTTCCAGACCGGGCACTACGACCAGGCTATCAAGATATACCGCATATTCCTGGCCACGTGGTCGAACTCCCCCAAGGCGCCGGAAATCCAATGGTCGCTGGCCCAATCCTGCTACAACGGCAACCGCTTCACGGAAGCGATCCGGGAGTACAAGCGCTTCGTGGCGGTGTTCCCCCGGGATTCCCGCGTGACGGACGCCAAGAACCAGATCGTCATGTCCGCCTACCGGCAGGCTTCCCTCTCCAAGAGCCCTGCGCTCTTGGAGGAATTCGTGCGGCAATACCCGGCCAGCCCCCAAGCCCCCGAAGCGCAGTACCAGCTGGCGCGAATGGCGTTCGACAAGAAGGACTGGCCCGAGGCGATCCGGCAGTTCCACAAGCTCCTATTGAGCTACCCCGGGACGAGCGACGCCCCGGGAGCCCTCCTGGCGGTCGGCCAAGCCCAGGAACGCATCAACAGAGTCGAGGACGCCGTCCGGGAATATGAGAGCCTCTTGAAGCTGTTCCCGGCCAATCCCATCGCGTTCGGAGCCGCGATGCGCCTGGGAGTGATCTACTTCGGACAGAACAAATTCAAGGACGCGACCCGCAGTTTCCGCTTCGTGGTCGAACGCGAAGCTCCTCAGGAGTTCCGCGCCGACGCAAACTACAACCTGGCCGTCTCCTTGAAGAAGGACCGCAATTACGAGGAGTCTGTCAAGGTGTTCCAGCTCTTCGCCTCCGCCTATGAGGGCGATCCCAGGGCCGTGGACGCGTGGCTCGAAACGGGCTCGATCTACGTCGCGATGCAGCAGCCCGCCAAGGCGATCGAGACGTACCAAAAACTCCTGGCCAAGAAACCGGTGTCCGCCGCGCTCAAGCTTTCCCTCTGCAACCAAATCGGAGAGCTCTATAAAGGAAGCGAACAAAAGGAGAAGGCCATCGACGCCTACCGTCGCCTCATGGACTTGGCGCCCGAAAACGCCGACGACCGCCTGCTGGGCCTGGCCCAGTTGGCGGCACTTTACGAAGAGCAGGCGGCCTGGGGCAAGGCTATCGAAGTGTACGGTTTGATCGAGGCGAGCCGCGGGAAGCAAAAGTGGGTGGAGGCCGCCTCCAAACGGAAGAAGGATATCCAAGGCTATCTGGACGCGCAAAAGAAGGCTAAGACGGTCGCCGCGACCTATCCATGAAACGTCCTGCCCATCGGAGGAACCGTATGAGACACGGCATCGCCGCCTGGCTGTTGAGCGTATTCATCGGTCCGGCCTTCGGAACGCCCGCCGCCGGGCTATCCAAGCAGCCGCAATCCGGGCAGCTCAAGGACATCGTCATCGAGGGGGCCTTCCGCATCCAGATCCAGGCGGACAAGCCCTCCAACGTCCCGCCTCTCATTCCCAAGGAGCCCTTGTCGGGCTTCCTGAAGCGGAATATGGAGCCTCCCAACCCCGCCAACCAGCTGCTGCTCGACCTGCCGGTTCCCCTCCCCCAGCGCGCGGACTCCGACGTCGTGCTCTCCCCCTGGCGCAAGAACCTCTGGGAGCCGCCCTTGACCATTTATTTTCCGACGCGCGCTCCGATGCACCACTGGCGCATGGTCATCACCAGCGATCGCGGCAGGATATTCCGCACCCTCAAGGGGCGGGGACGGCTGCCGGAGAAGATCATGTGGGACGGGCTGGGGGATTCCGGCGAGCCTCTCCAGGTCGGGCACCCCTATTCCTATTCCCTCATCGCCGTGGACAAGGCCCAGGTGCCCACCTACCTGTCGAGCAAGAACATCCAGCTGGGGAGCTTCGTGGACCTTCAGCCGGGAGGGGTGCGCGTGTTTATCGACACCCGGCTTCTATTCACCCTGGGGCCCGCCCTCTCACGCACGGGGCTCGACTGCCTGAAGGAAATCTTGTTCTACGTGCGCAAGCACGCCGGCGGCTCCATACGCGTCGATGTGCACGGCGAGGACGCCGACCTGGCCCAGCGGCAAGCCGATCTCATCCGCCGCAACCTGGAGAGCACTCTTCACCTCAACGAAGGGAGCATCGCGGCCCGCGGAGTAAGCGTGGAGACGGGCGGCTATTCGAGGACGGAAATTTTGGCTCGCTAACGCGGTCCGGTCGGAGCGCAAGCCAACCTGCGGCCGCAATTTTGTACAATCGCCCGGTTACCGACTGGCGGAGACCGCTTCGAATCCGCCCCTCGCAAATTGCCGGATGGTGTAACGGTAGCACGGGTGGCTCTGAACCACTTAGTCTAGGTTCGAATCCTAGTCCGGCAGCCA
>JACQPI010000203.1 GCA_016207585.1 Elusimicrobiota bacterium
ATCGTCTCGGGCGCGGCCCTGGCCCAGGACCTCATCATCGACGACATCCCCGTCGTCCGGGGGCAGTCGGGCAACCCCCAGGAGCAGTTCGAGAGCAGCACCTTCATTTATCCCAATCCCGTGTCGGGCTCGCAGGCGACGTTCAATATCTTCGTCCCCTTCCAGTCGAACATCGTGCTGAAAATATTCAACGTGGCCGGCGAGCTGGCGTACGAGAAAAACTTCGCCAACCAGCCGCCCTCGATCAACAACGGCACCACGGGCCCCATCAGTTTCGTCTGGCCCTTGACGAACGCGGCGGGCCGCCGGGTCGCTCCGGGGGTTTATTTCGTCGTGATCCGCGAGGAAGAGAATCTCGGCGGGGGCAACGTCTTGCAGACCGTGAAGAAGATTTTGGTGCAATAAGATGCCGAAAATCAGGATTCTCGGCGCGACCCTCTGGCTGCTGCCCGCCTTCGCCTTCGCGATCGACGACGGCGCGGGAACGGGAGGGGCGGCCTTCATGAAGATGGGATTGGGAAGCACCCGGGCGATGGGCATGGGGCGCGCGCTCGTCGCGCTGGCGGAGGGCACCGACGCGTTGACCTGGAACCCGGCCGGCCTGGCGCTCGCGCAGACGCGGGAAATGAATTACTCCTATCTCCGTTATGTTCAGGAGGTCGAGGCCCCTTTGTACATGGCGTACGCGCATCCCCTGGGCCGGACCGTCCTGGGAGCCAACCTCGCCTATTTGAGCGTCGACGGCTTCGACGTGCGCGACAGCCAGGGCCGCGTCCTCGACAACAGCAACGTCTTCGTGCGCGACGGTTTCGCGACGATGTCGGCGGCGCGGTCCTTCTATTACGAGAAGATATTCCTGGGGCTCGGCCTCAAGGGGGTCTACGAGGACAACGCCGGCTCCCACCGGCAGTCGCTCGTGGCGGATTTCGGCTTGATGGTCAAGCCGACCCAGGGCACCTCGCTGGGTCTGGCGTTCCAGAATCTGGGGGGCTCGCAGTCGCGCGTGGCCAAGATCACCCGTTTGGGAGGCGCGGTGCGGTTATTCGAGCTCCTGAACCTGTCGCTGGAGCTGAGCCGGCCTTCCGACAGCGGCTGGCAGGCCGGGATCGGCGGGGAATTCACCCTGCCGGAGGAATACCTCTCCGTGGGGCAGGTCACCCTGCGGACCGGGTATTTCACGACCGGCAACCAAGGGTCGATTCTAAAGGCCGACCGCAGCGCTCTCTATCCCTTGATCGGGGCGCAGGGGATTTCCTTCGGCATCGGGCTGTTTACGTCCCAGGCGTTCGGATACGGCTTGGGGGTCGATTATGCCCTGGTGCCGATGGGCGCCTTGGGGACGGCGGACCATCTGTCGGTGAGATTAAAGTTCTGATATGACGATCTTGCGAACCTTGACGGTGATGGGAGGGGCTGTTAGACTACCAAAGAGAGCCTCTTCGAGGGGACAGGCGCTGGTGGAGTATCTGCTTATGAGCCTGATGCTGCTCTTTGTCTTCACCGGCCTCTACCGCGTATTGCAAGTGCAGTTGAAGATGACGTTCCAGAAGGCGGGTTACGCCATATTGTACGCCTATTATTAAGGGATTAGGAGGAGATATGCGGGAATTGAAGCGATGGGCGCGCAGTGAGAAAGGTCAAAACACGGTGGAGTACCTGTTGATGATGGCGGTCATCGTCGGCGTCATCCTGGTCATCGGCAAGATGTTCAAGCCGCAGATCAGCGGCGTGTTCAACCAGATCATGCAGATGATTTCCGGGGCCGCCAGCAACGTCGGCACCAGCAACTGATCGGCGCGTCGCCGGGAGTCGCGACGAGATGGACTTGGGGAGCGGAGTGGTATGTCCCGAAGAGGAACGGAACATGAAGCGCAGCGGAGGGCAGGGCGCGGGTCGTCCTCCGCTCGCCCCGTCCTGGCGAGTTACAAACTCGCCAGGGCAGGTGGTCGTGGAAGTGCTCCTGATCCTTCCGATCTTCATGCTCATCATCTTCGCGATCATGGAGATCGGCCACCTGGCGTTTCGCACCATCCTCATCCATCACGCGGCCTACGAGGTGGCGCGGATCGGCTCCTTGACCGCCAAGCCGGACATCGCCTCGCCGGGCTGCCGGCCCCCGAGCCTCAACGCGGAGCGGATGCGGCGGGTGGGCCGGAAGATCTTCCCGGTCGACGCCCGGGTGGATGTGCGGGGGCCCATCGCGACGCTGGAGGATCCGCAGGAGGGCTGCCTCAACTACGACGTGGAGGTGACCATCGCCCAGCGGGTGCCGCTGGTGTTTCCCATGACGGGGCTCATCCTGGGCAAGCCGATCGGGTCGCGGTTTCGGCCGATCGCGGGAACGGTCCGCATGCCCATCGAGCGGCCGCTGTTCAAATGAGGGCGCGGAGGAAGTTCTAAATGGAGAAGAAAGGCTTCATGATCCCTCTGGTGTTGGCGTTCGCGGCGGCGCTCTTCTACGTGATGGCGCTCAGCCGCCAGGAAAAGCAGCTGGGGCACAACTACGAGTCCGTCAACGTGCTGGTGGCGCGCACCGACATCCCGGAGAGGACCGTCCTGAAGGAGGAGCTGGCCGAGACGGCGACCCTGCCCCGCCGCTTCATGGCGCAGGACGCCTTCGAGGTGAAGACCCAGTCCGACATCAAGCTGATCTCCAATCTGGTCACCCGCATCCGCATCCCCAAGGGAAACCAGATCACGCAGTCGGCGCTCGTTTCGCTGTCCCCGGAGGCGGGCCTGAGCACCAAGGTCCCGCCGGGCTACCGCGGCGCGGTGATCCCGGTCGACACCGA
This sequence comes from Elusimicrobiota bacterium, assembly GCA_016207585.1. Lineage (GTDB taxonomy): Bacteria > Elusimicrobiota > Elusimicrobia > UBA1565 > JACRDR01 > JACQPI01. The sequence goes on from JACQPI010000203.1 coordinate 2,793, forward strand.
CTTGATGCAGCTCGTCAAGCCGGGGGACCGCGTGGACGTCCTGGTCTCCTTCGACGCCTTGATGGCCGACAACCGCAAGGAGAAGGTGACCGCGACGATCCTGCAAAACGTGCTGGTGCTCGGCGTGGGCCAGAATTTGGGGCAGGGGCTCACCGCGAAGCAGTTCCAGCAAAAATCGGGCGTGGAGGCGCAGGCGTCGGCTTTCTCCGAGAAGGGGATCCTGAGCGTGGCGCTCAACCCGACCGAGGCGCAGTATCTGTTCCTGGCGATGGGACAGGGGAGCGTTTCGGTGATCCTCAGGGGCTTGGGCGATCTGGAGATGCACCCGATGGAGATGGCCAGTTTCAGGAAGCTCTTTAGATAGTCGAATCGACGACGCAACGGATCAGACAACTATGAAGGGACAACGGCGGGATGCGAGACGCGGTTTCCGGGCGGCGCTGGCGGCCTTAGCCCTCGGGACGGCGGCGCCGGCGCGGGCCCAGAACACGGACGCGATGGTGGCGGTGAGCGCCGATATCGTCGAGATCAGCGGCTCGGTGTCGAAAGACGTCGGTTTCGGCTGGCCGCCTTTCGCCACCGGCATATCCCTGGCCGAAAAAGGCGTGTTCCCGGCGCCCAACATCATCAAGATCGGCGATTTCGCGCGCCAGACCCAGCTCCTGACCTCCCTGCAGCTTTTGGAAACGGAGGGCAAGGCGCAGATTCTGTCGAACCCCAAGGTGATCACGAAATCCGGAACCCAGGCGAGCTTCGTGGTGGGCGGCGACCAGCCCTATCCGGTCACGACGAACCAAGGGGTCGGCGTCGAGTTTAAAAAATTCGGAGTCATGATGGATATTCTGCCCTCGGTCAATCCCGACAAGAAGGATATGATCAACGCGCAGCTTCGGCTCGAGGTGTCCAATCCGGAGTTTTCCAAGGCGGTGCTCGTAGGCGGGACCGCGGTGCCGACCATGGCGACCCGGCAGATCCAGGGAGAAGTGGAGATCAAAAGCGGCGAGACGCTGGTGATCGGGGGGCTCAAATCCAGCAACAAGAGCATCACCAAGACGCGGGTTCCCTTTTTGGGGCGGATCCCGATTCTGGGACTTTTATTCACCCGCACCAGCGTCGTGGAGGATCAGAAGTCGCTGTTTCTCTTCGTGACGTTCGAGATCGTGAAGTGACGCAGGGCGCCCCCATGACCGACACCAGGACCCGCAACCCCACGACGCCGCGCACGCCCGGGCGGGTCGTCGCGTTTTCGGGTCCCAAGGAGGGCGTCGGCAAGACGACGGCCTGCCTCAACCTGGCGCTGGCCTGGGCGGGCTCGCAATCGCGCAACGTCCTCATCGTCCATCTCGATCCCCTCTGCCGCCAGGAGGTGGCCTATCTGCTCGGCCTGCAGGCGCCTTCCCTGGCCCAGCTCTCGCAGCTGGTGGGGCGGGAGGCCGGCACCCTGTCGAAGCTGCTCAAGGGGCGCATCCCGATGTCCCCGTGGGGGGTCGGGGTCCTTCCGTTGGGCGCTAAACGCTCCGACGCGCTGCAGGTGTCCCCGGAGACGATCCTCTCGATCTTGTCGGTCCTGTCGGACTCCTACGACATCTTCTTGGACGTGGACCCTTTCTTCCCCATGCAGGTGTTCGCGTTCGACATCGCGGACTTGGTGTATTGGGTCTGCCTCCCCCAGCGGGCCCACTTCGAGGCGACCTACAGCCTCTTCGAGGAGATCAAGAGCCTGCACTTTCCGCTGGAGCGCTTCGAGATCGTCGTCAACCAGGCCAACCTTCCGGGGGCGCTCACCCCCAAGGAGGCGGAGCGCTTCTTCGGCGCGATGGGGAAGAAGATAGTGTCCTACATGCCGTGGGAGGACCTGCTGCCGGAGTTCGCCAACCTGGGGCGCATCCTGGTCGTCGAGCAGCCCCAGTCCGGCTGGATCAAGGCCCTGCGTCCTCTATTGGGACGTCTGATGGAAGTCAAGCCGAGCGCCCGGCAGTGGCAGGCGTCGATCGGGGCCGGGGAGTTCCGGCAGGGGGCGGAGCTCTTATGGAAGCCCCGGGCCGAGGGCCCCGCCGGGGGCCCCGCGGCCCCGCCGCGCGCCGCCGTCGCCGCGGGGGAGGCGATGCCTCCCTTTTGGGACGAGCTGAAGATGAAGATGCACCGTTTTGTCGTCGCGGCCCTCGAGACCGAGCGCATCCGGGTCAGCGACTCTCCGGAGGTCAACCGCGAGCTGCGCGCCCGCGTCACGCAGATCATCGAGAACCTCCTGCAGAAGGAGGAAAACCTGCCCCTGTCGCGCGACCAGCGGGGGCGCTTCGTATCGGAGCTCCTCGATGAGATCCTGGGGCTGGGCCCCTTGGAGCAGCTCATGCGCGATCCGGCCGTCAACGAGGTGATGGTCAACGCCCCGGACCGCATCTACATCGAGCGTTCCGGCAAGCTGATCCTGACCTCCCTGAGGTTTCGCGACGAGGAGCAGATCGTCCAGGTGATCAAGCGCATCGTCGCGCCGATCGGGCGCCGCATCGACGAGTCGGTGCCGTTGGTGGACGCGCGGCTCAAGGACGGCTCGCGCGTCAACGCGATCATCCCGCCCCTGGCGGTGTCCGGCCCGACCTTGACGATCCGCCGCTTCTCGGCCAAGCCGTTCACGGCCCAGGACCTGTTGGCGAAGGCGTCCATCTCCCAGGAGATCCTCGAGTTCCTGACCGCGTGCGTGCGCGCGCGCAAGAACGTCATCATCTCCGGCGGGACCGGAACCGGCAAAACGACGTTCCTCAACATGCTTTCGAACTACATCCCCGAGGACGAGCGCATCGTCACGGTGGAGGACACCGCGGAGCTCAAGCTGCAGCAGGAGCATTGGGTGCGCCTGGAGAGCCGCCCTCCGAACATCGAGGGCAAGGGCGAGATCACGATCCGCGACCTGGTGCGCAACTGCCTGCGCATGCGCCCCGACCGCATCGTGGTCGGCGAGTGCCGAGGCGCCGAGGCGCTGGACATGCTCCAGGCGATGAACACGGGACACGAGGGCTCCCTGGCCACGATCCACTCCAACAGCCCCCGGGACGCGCTGTCGCGCCTGTCCGCCATGTGCCTGATGTCGGGGACGGAGCTGCCCATGTTCGTCCTGCGCGAGATGATCTCCTCGGCGGTGCACGTCATCGTGCAGATTTCCCGGTTCCAGGACGGCACGCGCAAGGTGACCTTCGTCACGGAAATCACGGGCCGCGACGAGAACTCGATCCTGACGCAGGATTTGTTCCGCTACGAGCAGACCGGGACTGAGGAGGGCGGCCGCGTCCTGGGCGCCTTCACCGGCTGCGGGGCGACGCCCACGTTTTACGAGGAGTTCAAACAGAAAGGCTTCCAGGTCTCCCGGGAACTCTTCCGGAAGGGGGGCGGGCCGGGCGCCGCGCCGAGAAAATAATGAGGGGCATTCGATTGGCGGCGGCGGTCCTGACGGCGTCGGGAGCCTGGCTGGCGTCGGCGGCGGCGCCCGCCTTCGCTTTTACTCCCAAGCAGATGGACCTTATCACCGATCCGCAGAACGGCGCGGAGGTGCGCTGCCAGTATTTCTACCACTACCTCAAGCGCGACCGCGATCCCAACCTCGTCTTGCCCGCCTGGGTCGACTCCGTGCTCGCGGCCATGATCCAGACTCCGCGTTGGCGCGACCCCGAGGAGGGCGTGCTCAACGAGGCGCAGCTCTGGCAGGCGCCGGCCTCGGTGCTCTACGAGTTTTTCCAGCATACGCGCAAGACATTCCCCCCGGACCGCGGCGGCGTGTATGCGCAGCCGGGAAGCCTGATCCGCGATTATGAGGATGCCCGCACGCGCTTTCAGATGTCGCTCGACCGGCTCTACCGCGCGAAGCTGGGCGACTCGCTCGGCGGGCGGGGGCGCTCCGTGATGGCGGCCTTCGAACTCATCCTCAAGGAAATGGACAGCGTCCTCGACGCGCTCTCGAGCCAGGACGCCAAGCGCTATACGGAAGCCGTCCTGGCGGTCGGGGCCCTGACGAACCAAGTGTACGGCATACTTCAGCAGCCGCCCCGCGGCCACTCCCCGGCGCCTCCCAAGCGCGGCGCGCACAACGCCCTGCCGCTGCTTCTCATGATGGTGGGGGCGTTGTGCCTTTTCGGCGCCGCGCTCAGCGTCGCGATGGCCCGCTCGGAGATGATCGACCAAAAGGTCGACGAGTTTTGGAGCCGCTCCCGGGGCTGGGCCCAGGAGTTCAACCGGCAGTTCATCCAGATCAAGGTCCAATACCTCGTCATCGTTCCCTTGGCGCTGGGGATGCTCATGGGAATGGCGACGCTCAACGTCTTCGGTTTTCTCCTTCTCTCGGCGGCCGGGGCCTACGTCGGCACCAACCTGCCGCGCTGGCTCTTGAACTTCATCCGCGCGCGCCGCGGCAAGCGGGTCGAGGCCCAGCTCATGGACGCGATGATCTTGATGTCGAACGCTCTCAAGTCGGGCCTCGACATCGTCCAGGGCTTCGAGCTAGTCAGCCGGGACCTCGTGCCCCCTATTTCCGAGGAATTCGGCCTCGTGATCAAGAATTACCAATTGGGGACTCCTTTCGAGAAGGCCCTGGAGGGGATGGAGTCCCGCATCGCCAGCCGGCTTCTGACCTACGTCATCAAGGCGATCGCCATCCAGCGCTCGGTCGGCGGCAACCTCACCAAAATTTTCGACCGGATCGTCGAGAACATCCGGGAGGAGGGCAAGCTCGAGGAGAAGATGCAGGCGCTGACCGCCCAACAGCGCATCCAGTCGGTCGTCGTCGGGATCATGCCCTGGCTCATGGTGGGGATCATGTTTCTGTTCCAGCCGGAAACGATGTCGAGGTACTACTTCTCGCCGTTGGGTTTCTTGACGGTGGCCTCCTGCGTGATCTGGATGTCGATCGGCATGGGGATCGTGCGCAAGCTGGCGGATATCCAGGTATGATATGAACCCGTCCCCGGCGTTCATCCCTCCGGTCTTGCATTACGTCCTGCTGGCGATCTCCATCTTGGGATCGATGGCGGCCTTCCAGGCGGTCTATCGCTTCTTCCTGCCCTCCGCCCAGGGCGCGGTCACGCCGAAGGCGGTCGCTGGGGAGTCCGCCTTCGACCGGCTGGAAGCCTCCGCCAGTGTCCTGGCCCGGCTGGACCTTTTTTTCGTGCATCAATTCCGGCTGGGAGCCCGCCTGGAGGAGATCTACATGCTTCTCGGGCGCCCTGTCAAGCCGACGCCGGTCCATATCCTGCATTACCAGGAATTGGCCGCGCTGCTGGTTCCGTTCTTCCTGTACGTGCTCCTGGAGTCGCCCGCCGCCGCCCTGGCGGCTCCGATCGCCTTTTGGCTGCCCCTGACCTATTTCCAGAGCAAGGTCCGGGAAAGGCAGTTGCAGATTCAACGCGGCTTTCCCGCCTTCGTCGATCTGGCGGCCTTGACGATCGAGTCGGGGCTCGATTACATGTCCGCCTTCGACCGTATCGTGCGCTCGACGACCGTCCGCTCGGAGCTGGAGATCGAGGTCGAGAAGATGCTCTCCGAGATCCAGCTGGGGTATTCGCGCCGCGAGGCCTTGCGGCGCCTGGCGATGCGCACGGGCCTGCAGGACGTGCGCTCCTTCGTCGGGCTGATCATCCAGTCCGACGAGCTGGGCACCAGCCTGGTGGACCTCCTGCGCAACTTTTCCCAGGACATGCGCTTCCGGCGGCTCAACAAGGCCGAGAAAGTGGCCGCGCAGGCCGCCACCAAAATGCTGGTGCCGATCTTCCTCTTCATATTCCCGACCGTTTTCGTCTTGATGCTGGCGCCGATGATGGTGAATCTGTTCAAGGGGGGGCTCGGTTTCTGAATATGAATGTACGCGGCGCGGGACTGGGCGCGGCCTGCCTGCTCGTCGCTGTCGCCGGGCCGGCGCCGTGCGCGCAGAAGGGCGCGCGGCGCAACGCGGGCGAGGCGGAGAAGCTGTTCCTCAACATGACGAAGGTCAACTTGGGAACCCTCAGCACGGAAGAGGACAAGAAGAAGTACCTCTATACGATCCAGCTGGAGAAGGCCCGGATCACGCGCAAGACGCTGCAGGCGGCCTATGAAAACGCCCATGACCTGTATCGTTCGGGGGACTATGAGGGGGCCCGGGAGCTGACCGCCAAGATACTCAATATCGATCCCGGCTACGAGGACGCCGCGATCCTCCAGCGGGCCGCCACCCAGCTCCAGGGCAGCAAGCGCAGCTTTCTGTCCGAAAACCAGCTCGTGGAGTTCAAATTCGGCGAGGGCATGAATATGTATCGCCAAGGGCGCCTGGTCGAGGCGGCCCAGCGGCTCGGCGAGGCCTCCAAGCTCGCGCCCTACAACCTCAAGGCGCGCTATTGGCTGCGCAAGCTTCACGGGGAATTGGCGCAGGAGCATTACCGGCGCGGCCAGACGGCCTACCGCCAGCACCGGCTCAGAGAGACGCTGGACCAGTGGTACGCCGCGCTGGTGCTCCATCCTCACTTTCCGCGGCTGGCGGAATCGATATCGAAGGTGGAGACCGAGCTCAGGCGCTCCGAGGCCAACGAGAAGCTGCAGTCGGCCCTGCAGCTCTACAGCCAAGGGCGCAGCGAGGACTCCTTGAAGGCCTTGGAGCAGGTGCTTTTGGTCCAGCCCAGCGACGCCAAGGCGCAGCGGCTCATGTCGGAGATACGCGCCGAGATGGCGAACCAGTTCGTGGCGGAGGGCCGGCGGCTCTATAACCAGCGGCAGTACCCCGCCGCGATCGTCCAATGGAAAAAAGCCGTGGAGTACGGCTACGACGCCTCCCTGGGCGAGCAGCTCGCGACCCGCGCCCGGGACGCGATGCGCCGCGAGACGGAGGAAAAGAAGCGGCGGGAGGAGGCCGCCCAGCGGCACGAGGAGGAGGACAAGCGCAAGGCCGAGGAGGAGGCCAAGGCCGCCCAGGAAAAGGCGGCGCAGCCCTCGGGGGCGGGGGTCCCCATATCGCCGATGGGCGTGACGGAGGAGAACCGCCGGTCGGCGATCCAGCACTGGAACTTAGGGATTATCTCTTTCCAGAAAGGGGACTACGACAAGGCGCGCGACGAATGGATCCTGTGCAAAAAACTCGATCCGAGCAACTCGGACTGCCTGGCCGGGCTGCAGCGCATCGAGGCCCAGCTCGGGGGACCCTAGACTCCGATGAAGCTCAGCGCGAAATGGATCCTCTGGTATCTGGCGATCGGCCTGTACGTGATGTTTTTCGCCGGAGTTTTCTACTATTACCAATACAAGGGCATCTTCGACGAACAGCTCAAGCGGGGCGCCATCGATATGGTGCGGGTCTACGCGCCGACCCTCATCAAGGGACTCAGCCGCAACCAGGCCGCCATCACCCTCGATGAGTTCGACATCGTCACGAGAATCGCCAAGGACGAGCGGGTCGCCTCCCTCGCGTATTTGAACCGATTCGGGGAGGTCCGGTGGTTCAAGGACGCCAACAAGATCGGGCTCAGCTTCGACGAGTTCGCCAAGCAGTTCCCTCCGCCCACCGACGCCATCGAACTGGCCTACTCGTCCAAAAACCCCCGCGTGCGCCCCGTCGCGGACCAGCCGCTCTATGAGGCGGCGATTCCCCTGGCGGTTCGCGGGGACGTCGTCGGCATCATCGACCTCCAGGTGTCTCGCATCGGGGCGGAGGGAGTCATCCGGCAGGCGCTTCAACGCTATATCCTGGTGGGGTCGGGCGTGCTGCTGATCATGGGCATCACCCTGTATTTCTTCATGTTCCATTCCGTCCTCAACCCGCTCCTCCACCTGCGCGACGCGATCGAAGCGATCTCCTTCAAGAGTCTGGAGCTCAAGTTCTCCCCGCGCAAGGACGAGATCGGCGAGCTGGCGCACATGCTGCAGGTGTTCCTGCAGAAGGTCAAGGCCGAGATGGCGAATACGATGCTCCGGGAGCGGCAG
>JACQPI010000199.1 GCA_016207585.1 Elusimicrobiota bacterium
ATTCCAGGATATCCAATCTCCGCTGAGAGCCGGAGAACGTTCCAGGCGCCGCAATTGCCACGGGGGAAGCGAGGAGACGACCGTTCGCGCGACGAATCGCTCTCCAGACTCCATGACGACTTCTCGCACTTCGCCGCCCTCCTCGACAAGACGGGCCGCCTTACGGTTCAGAAGCACCCGCCCGCCCCGGCCCTCGATAAACACCCGCGCCTGCTCTACGTAGAGCTCGCTCAAGCCCACGCGGGCAAAGCCCAGCATCGAGTTCTCTCTCTGCCGGTAAAAAACCTCCCGGAGAACCTGCGCGAATCCCAGCGCCGAGGCGCGTTCCGGGAGCTCGTTGAGGGCGCCGATCACGATGGGATCGAACAGCCGCTCCTGCAGCCGCGCCGGCTGTCCGAGGGCATTTAACCATTCTCGGACGGTCTGCCTGTCCAAAGAGCGCGTCGAGGAGGCTCCGTTCATGCGCCGCACGGCCCTGTCTAGGCCCCATAAAGCCGCTTTATCGGTCCAGGATAATCCCCTCAGCCCGGCGACACCCAGCGCCAGGTGAACGGGGGCGGGCGCCCACCAAGGCAGCCGGAGCAGGTCGCGCCTCCCCTCGGCATCGGCATAATGAAGCTCCACGCGCCCGGGAAAATCCAGCAGATGCTCCGCGCCGATACGGCGCAGGAACAGGCGCGTATGGCGGTAACACCCCATGAAAAGATGCTGTCCGTTATCGACGGTCTCGCCGGTCCGCGGATCACGGAAGGAATACGCGCGTCCGCCGAGATGGGGCTTCTTCTCGAGGAGGGTGACGCGCATCCCGCTCTGCGCAAGCGCCGTCGCGCAGGCCAAGCCGGAAAAACCGCCCCCCAAAATCAACGCGTCAGACGATTCCATGGCAATAGGCCCAGGCGGATGCCGCCAGGCGAACCTTGCTCAACGTCGACACGGAGGGGCGCCGAAAAAATACCCGGTACCCCTCCGCCCGGATATTCTCCAAAATGGACTCATACACGCGCGCCATCGCTTCGGCCGGCATCATGGAGACCCGGTCCTGCGCGTCGAGCACGTTGCGGGCGCGCCGATAACATAGCTTGGCCCGTTCGTACTGCCGCGCCAGGACCGCCTCGAGCGCGGGAGAATGCTCTCGGCGCAGAAGGTCTTCCTCGCGATAGCCGGCCTGAGCCATCTCGTCGAGCGGGATGTAAATTCGTCCTTTTTCGAGATCGGCGCCAACATCCCGCAGGATGTTGGTCAATTGGAAGGCGGTCCCCAATTGGCGGGCATACTCCCGCGCCCGTTCGGCAGGGGTATGGGCGTACCCGAATATCTCGATGCAGAGCAAGCCCACCGTCACCGCGACCCCGTAGAGATACGCTTCCAGTTCCGAATACGTAGCGTAACGGTTCTTGCGCAGGTCCAGCTCGACTCCGGAGATCAAATCCGAGAACGCCCGGGAAGGCAGATGGAAGCGCTCGATGGGAGCCGCCAATCGCATGGAGATGGAGTGCGTCGGGCAGCCCCGGTAGAGGCGCTCGATTTCCTCGCGCCAAAAATCGAGCATACGCTGGGCCTGCGCGCTCGACAGGTGCCCGGAGTCCGCGATGTCGTCGACGTGCCGACAAAAGCGGTAAACCGCCTGCAACGCCTCGCGCTGGGGTTTGGAAAGAAAAAGAAAACCGACGGCAAAATTGGAATTCTTTTCCGGACTCAAGGCCGCGTTCATCGGGTCGCCAAGCTCTTGAGAATCAACCCCGCCCAGTCCAGCTTGCCCAACGCCGGGCGCCGATGGAGGGTATCGAAACCGATCGATTCGACTTGCCGCAACACCTCGACTCCGCCCAGCCAGGTGAGCCGTATCTCCCAGGAGAGCGGCCAGCGCAGGCGGCTCCACAAGGACCGGCCCTCCTCGAACAAGGCGCGCGTCCGCTTCCATTCATGCTTCATGAGATTGCGAAACCGCTCATTGACCACTCCCATACGCAAATCCGCCTCCGAATAGCCGAACTGCTGAAAATCTTTTTCCGAAATGTAGATGCGGTCTTTTTTCAGGTCGACCGCGACGTCTTGCAAAAAATTGGTAATCTGCAGCGCCGTGCAGATAGCGTCGGACAGCCGCAGAAGCTCCGGGGCCCGATATCCGTGGATCAACAAAACAATGCGCCCCACCGGATTGGCGGATCGGCGGCAATAATCGAGAACCTCCTCATGCGTCGCATAGCGCTTCTTATCCACGTCCTGCAGAAAAGCGCTGAGAAGATCGTCGAAAAGCTGGATCGGCAAGTCCAGTTCTCGAAGCGTCTGCTCCAGCGCCAAGAAAACGGGATGTCGCGCGGGTTCCTGGCCGACCGTCCACAATTGGCGCCGCCATTCTTCCAGGCGCTCTCGGCGCGCGCCCTCATGCTCCGGCTCGTCCGAGATGTCATCGGCGATCCTGGCGAAAGCGTACAGGGCCGCCACGTGCCGGCGCGCGCCCCTAGGGAGCAGGAGCGACGCCACGGGAAAGTTTTCATAATGCCGGCGCGCCAGATTCCGGCAGAAAGCGAAAGCTCCCGCCGCGTCCTTCGGATCCTCCAGCCGGGCGCGGTAGGCTTCGAGCGCGTTCATGCCCATTCCATCTCGACGTTGCCGACGCGCACGGGATCGCCCGCCCGCGCGCCCATCCTGCGCAACGCCCGGTCCACTCCGATGCGCTTCATGATGTATTGGAACCGCTCCACCGACTCGGGCTGGGAAAAATTGGTCATCGCCGCGAGGCGCTCGACGTATTTGCCGGATACGCGCAAGACGCCCGCTCCCCCAGAGCCGTTGGACGGCTCCCGCGAGACGCTAAAACCCGGACTCACGCGGCCGCCGCGTTCCGCGCGGGGAGGCTCGAAGACCATCGGCTCGCGCGGGCAGCGCGCCAGTTCCCGGATCAGCCCATCCAACAACTCCGTGACCCCGGCTCCCGTCGCGCTGGAAATACCCAGGACGCGCCTGGCCCGGTAACGTCCTTTTATTTTCTTCACCACCCCCGCCCCCTCGGGAAGATCCATCTTGGTGACGACCAGAAGCCGCGGCTTCGCGGCCACGTTCCTGGAGGACTCCTTCAACTCGCCCTCGATGATACGGATACCGCTCAGCGGGTTCCAACGGCCGAACCCGAGCGGGTCGACCAGATGCACCAAGAGCCGAGTCCTTTCTACATGCCTCAAGAACTCATCCCCCAGTCCCTTACCGCCGTGCGCCCCTTCGATAAGGCCCGGGATATCCGCCAACACGAACCGGACCCCTTTATGTTCCACCAAGC
>JACQPI010000200.1 GCA_016207585.1 Elusimicrobiota bacterium
ATAGTCGAGCGCCTCGGTCCGCAGCGTCGTGGCGTCCTTCTTGGAGACGGCTACGACATTGCCCCTCATCTGGATGTCCCCGGATTTCTCGCGCACGACGCCGTGGTCGGCTGTGACGCGCGAATCCGCTCGATCCTCTTTAAAAAACACCATCTCCGGAGACCTCAGCTCCACTTCGCCGGACGCTTCATTCACGACGCCTTCCTTGGCGTCGAGCTTCCAGCGGGCGCGCCCGGACTCCGATTGCGTAAGCGAAACGCCTTCCAGCCGTTGCCGCGCCTCCTGGGGGCGGGAGTCCGAACGGCGGGAGCAGGCGCTCGATAGAACGAGCGCCGCGGCCGCAGCGCACCACCACGCAGCGACCGTTGCGGCGCGAATGGCGCCTATCTTTTGAGCCAGGGGGTTATCTCCGGGGATATCTCTCGAACTTGATACGGGGGGGGCAGCCGCCTGAGGGCCATCGAGACGACCACGTAACCGACGCCCACGCAGGCATAGATGATCGCCAGGGTTCGAGCGTGCCATTTCCAGTCGGGGAACCATGCGGGAGGCATGGAGAGGTCCCGGCCGCACTTTTTGCAGGATTTGGCGGCGTCCTTGTTGTCTTGTCCGCAGTTGATGCATTTCATAAGAGGGCTCCATTTTTAATTAATCGGTCGATCGCCGAGACCGACCGGACGATGGTTTCGACCTCGCTCAAGGGAACCGAGTTGGGTCCGTCCGACTTGGCTCGGTCCGGATGGGGATGGGTTTCCATGAATATCCCGGCGACCCCGACGGCGGCCGCGGCGCGCGCCAGCGGAGCCGCGAAGGCCCGCTCGCCTCCGGTGGCATGGCCCAGGCCGCCGGGGAGCTGGACCGAGTGCGTGGCGTCATAGATGACGGGGTAGCCCAGCCGCTTCATGATCTCCAAGGAGCGCATGTCCACGACAAGATTTCCGTAACCAAACGTGGTGCCGCGTTCCGTGAGCAGGATGCGCCTGTTCCCGGTCGACTCGACCTTCTCGACGGCGTTGCGGATATCCCAAGGGGAGAGAAACTGCCCTTTCTTGATGTTGACGGCCTTGCCGGCCCGTCCGCAGGCGACGAGAAGGTCTGTTTGGCGGCAGAGAAAAGCCGGGATCTGCAGGATGTCCGCCACGCGCGCGACCCGAGCCGCCTGCGAGGCCTCATGCACGTCGGTCAGGAAGGGAACCCCCAGCGCTTTCTTGATCTTGGCGAATAGTTCGAGTCCCTTCGACAGTCCCGGACCCCGGAAGGATTTGAGCGACGTACGGTTGGCCTTGTCGAAGGAGCACTTGAGGATCCAGGACGCGCCGGCCGTCTCGAATACGCGCTTGAGATGACGGCCGACGCGATCGAGGAGCTCTCCGGACTCCAGGGCGCACAGCCCCGCGATGAAAATGAGAGGCGCGCGGTTCCCTACGCGCGCCGCGCCGATATCGAGGGATCGAGAGGCCGCGTCGCCCAGCACAGGCCGTGTTCTAGCGGGCATAGATGGGATTGCGGCGTTCCCCGGGGTTGCGGCTTCTTTCCAGGGCGGCCCCGACGATGCCGGCGAACAGAGGGTGGGGATGTTGCGGCCTGGACTTGAACTCCGGATGGAACTGGACCGCCAAAAACCAGGGATGACCGTCCAGTTCGACGACCTCCGGCAGATTCTTGGAGACGTAGGTCCCCGTGACCAGGAGGCCGGCCTCCTCCAGAAGCTTGCGGAACTTGTTGTTGAGCTCGTAGCGGTGGCGGTGTCGTTCGGAGATATTCGCCGTGCCGTAGACCTTCTGGGCCAGCGAGCCTTTCTTGAGGACGCACGGATAGGAGCCCAGCCGCATGGTGGCCCCGAGTTCCTGCACCTGTTTCTGTTCCGCAAGGAGGTCGATCACCGGATAACGCGTCTTGGAATCGAACTCGGTTGAGTGGGCGCCGGAGAGCTTCAGCACGTTTCTAGCGAACTCGATGACCGCGATCTGCATGCCGAGGCAGAGCCCCAAGAAGGGAACCTGATGCTCCCTGGCGTAGCGCACCACCTGAATTTTGCCGTCGATGCCGCGATCGCCGAAGCCGCCCGGGACGACGATCCCATGGACCCCTTCCAGCGTTTTTTCCAGGTCCGGGGAGCGGACATCGAGGTAGCGGATCTGCACTCGGGTCTTGTGGGCCAGTCCGCCGTGCGACAGCGCTTCGTGCACCGACTTGTAGGCGTCCTTGAGTTCCGTGTACTTGCCGGCGAGCGCGATCGTCACCTCCCGTTCGGGGTGCGTAATCCGATGGACGACATCCATCCATTCCGAGAAATCCCGGCCCGTGGCGCGCAAGCGCAACAGCATGAGGACCTGTTCGTCCAGGCCTTGGCGATGGAAAATAAGCGGCACCTCGTAGATCGTGGCCGCGTCCGGCGCCTCGATGACCGCCTCGCGCGGGACCGAGCAGAAGAGCGCGATCTTGTTCCTCAATTCGCCGGGAAGGGGGAGCTCCGTCCGGCAGACGATGATGTCGGGATTGATCCCGATCTCGCGCAGCTTGCCGACCGAATGCTGGGTCGGCTTGGTCTTGAGCTCCTCGGAGGCCTTGAGGTAGGGCACGAGCGTCACGTGGACGAACAGGGCGTTGTCGCGCCCGGCCTCCATGCCCATTTGGCGCGCCGCCTCGAGGAAGGGCAGGCTCTCGATGTCTCCCACCGTGCCGCCGATCTCCACGATGACGACGTCCATCCCCTTCGTGACGAGACGGAACCGGTGTTTGATCTCGTCGGTGATGTGCGGGATGACCTGGACCGTCGTCCCCAGGAATTCGCCCCGGCGCTCCTTGGCGATGATCGTCTCGTAGATCTTGCCGGCGGTGAAATTGTTGATGTGGTGCATCTCGACGTTCAAAAAACGCTCGTAGTGGCCGAGGTCGAGGTCCGTCTCGGCCCCGTCCTCGGTGACGAAGACCTCTCCGTGCTGGTAGGGGTTCATCGTCCCCGGGTCGACGTTGATGTAGGGATCGCACTTGAGGCAGGTGACCGACAGGCCTCGCGACTGCAGGAGCTTCGCCAGGGACGCCGCCGTGATGCCCTTGCCCAAGGAGCTGACGACCCCGCCCGTCACGAAGATGAACTTAGCCATAAGTCGTCGCTCCTTTGGTATTTTCCGCCCGTCCCTCGCGTGCCCGGCGGCGGGCGCGGGCGAGGTCGGCGGCGGTATCGATGGCGACCGTCGGTCCCGCGGCTTCGACGGCGTGGACGGACATCCCGGCCTCGATGGCCCGCAGCTGCTCGAGAGATTCGCGCCTTTCAAGCGGGGAGACCGGGAGCCGGATGAACCGCTCCAACGCCTCTTTCCGGAACGCATAGAGGCCGAGATGTTTCCAATAAATCGGTCCCGACCCGTTGCGGGAGGAGGCTCTTGGAAACGGAATGGGCGCTCGCGAAAAGTATAGACAGCGGCCTTCTCGGGTGAGGACCGTCTTGACCGAGTTGGGATCGGCCGCTTCCCGGGCCCCGATGCGGGTGACGGCGGTTGCGATGTCGCAGTCGGGGCGGCGTCGAAGGGTCGCCGCGACCCGCCGCAGCGTCACGGGGCTTACGAAAGGCTCGTCCCCCTGGAGATTCATGACGAAGCGGATTCCGGCGCACGCCCCGCGTCTCGGAAGGCGCGAGAGCCGGCGCACGGCGTCCCAAGTCCGATCCGTGCCGGAGACGCATTTCGCACAGGTCATGACGACCTGAGCGTTATAGGGCGCCAAGGCCCGGGAGACGCGCGGGTCGTCGGTCGCTACGACGACCGTTCCGAGCCCCGCGCGCACGGCGGCCCGGCGGCACCATTCGACGACGGGCCGCCCGTTCAGATCGGCCAGCACTTTGCCGGGCAGCCGCGTCGAGGCCATCCGGGCCGGGATGACGATCAAGAAGTCGTTCATGGGCGCGGGGTTCCGGGCGATGATTTCAGCGCGGCCTTGAGCTCCGGCGCCGTCACGGTCGCGGTGCCTAGCTTGCCGACCGCGATGCCGGCGGCCCAGTTGGCCAGGAGGGCCGATTCGCGCAGGTTCGCGCCGCAGGCCAACGCGAGCGTCAGGACGCTGATGACGGTGTCCCCGGCTCCCGTCACGTCGAAGACCTCCCGCGCCCGCGCCGGGATGTGCGTCACGCGCACGGGGGAGCGGTTTTCAAACAACGTCATGCCCTTCTCCCCGCGCGTGATCAGCACCGAAGCGGTCCGGAGGTTTGTCAATATCCGGGTTCCCAGATGGCGGATCGCGGCTTCATCGTCCTTCGCCTTCGGCAGCATGCGCATGCCCCCCCAGGCCTCCTGGAGGTTTGGGGTAAGGCAGTCGACCCGGCGATAGCGCTTGAAGTGCTCCACCTTGGGGTCGACCGTCACCGGGATGCGCGCCCGCCGCGCCGCGCGGATCGCCGCGTTCAGAATGAAGGGCGTCATGATCCCTTTGCCGTAATCCGATAGGATCAGCGCCTGGCAGGAGGGAGCCGTCCGGGCGATCCGGACCGCGATGCGGTCCTGGAGTGCGTGTGGGATCGAATCCGATCGCTCCCGATCGAACCGCACGACTTGCTGGTGGTCCGCGACGACTCGGCACTTCTGGGTCGTGGGGCGATCGCTTTCCTCCAGGATGCCCTGCGTCTCGACTCCGCGCGAACGCAGCAGGGAGAGCAACCGCCTTCCGGGTTCGTCGGTTCCGACCAGGCCGATCGCGGCGACACGGGCGCCCAGGGCCGCCAGGTTGTTGCAGACGTTGCCGGCTCCTCCGGGAACCGAGCTTTCCGATGAGACCTGCACGACCGGGACCGGGGCTTCGGGAGAAATGCGGCTGACGCTTCCCTGGATGAACTGGTCGAGCATCAGGTCCCCAAGGACGAGAATCCGCCTGCGGCCGAAACCGTCGATGAGCGAATTTAGTTTCCGGGCGGAGGCGAGGGGGCCGTTGGCCATTTCCGGGATGAAATTATATCAATTTCACAGCTTAATCTATTGAAAGAGCAGCAAGGTTCCCAAGGCGAGGCGGTATATCACGAAAACACGCATATCCCGGGAACGGACGTAGCCGAGCATGAATCGAATCGCCGCATAGCCCGCCGCGGTCGAGGCCTCTATCCCGATCCAAAAAGACCCGGTGCTTATCGCTCCGCCCACGTCCGGGATTTTGAGTATCCCGGCGCCTAGGACCACCGGGACGGCCAGCAGGAAAGAAAATCGCGCCGCATCCTCGCGTCTGACGCCGAGGAAAAGGCCGGCCGTAATCGTCACTCCCGACCGGGAGACGCCGGGCACCAAAGCCAGGGCCTGCGCCATCCCGATAAGCAGGCACTCCCGGAGCCCGAGCGCATCCAGCCCCTTGGATCGCTTTCCGTGTCGATCGGCAAGTCCCAGAATAAGGCCGAAAATCATCAAAGTCGCCGCCATCCGACGGGGCTCATGAAACAGCGCTTCCACGCGGTGTTCCAGCGCGAGGCCGACCACGACGGCGGGAATCGTTCCCGCGGCGATGCCCCAAAACAGCCGGCTCTCGGCCGTTCCGTCGCGCCTCAACCCCGCCCGGAGGATCCCCCACCATTGACCGCCGAAATGAATCCCCAGCGCCAGCAGCGTGCCCCAGTGAAGGGCCACATCATAGGCAAGCCCCTGATACTTCCATCCCAATGTCCACGGCAACAGCACCAAGTGGGCCGAGCTGGAAACCGGCAGGATTTCGGTAAAACCCTGCAGAGTTCCCAGGACCGCCGCTTGAACCCAATCCATGGCTACGGGCTGCGGGTCGCCTTGATCAGCGACGCGGTCACCGAGCCGAAGAAAACCTCGACGCTCATGTGGACCGGCAGGTGGCGCGCGTCGTCGGTCATCCAGACCTGCATGCGCTTGCCTTTCTGGACGAAGATGCCCTCTTGGCGAAGGAACGGCTCCACGATCACGCAGTTGAACGTGCCGGCCGGAACCGTGACGCGGCTTTTGCGCAGAACCTTGATGACAAGGGGCCAGTTGCTCTTGGTGTTGACGTCGAGGACGATCTCATCGCCTACCCGCAGCGGGTGGGTGCGGATGAAGTAGAGGCTCGATAGGATGTCCTGCACCCGTCCGGGGATCGTTCCGGTTTCGTACTGGAAGCTTTGATCCTGGTCCATCCGCTTGGCAAGGTAGGCGTTCCGGGCATGGTCGTAAAGCACCCACTCGTCCCGGAAAAACTGTCCCTCACGCAGGCGCTTCGAGTAACCGAGCGAATGGAACGTTCGCGCGTGGATCCAGGATTCGTTCAAGTCGCGGACTTTGTAGAATGTGTCGCAGAAGCCGTTGGAGCGAGCCTCCGAGACGATGCGAACCGCCGGCTCGCCGTTGAAATCTTCGACCTGTTCGGCTTGCAGGTTGGAGGTCCCTACCGTAAAAACACCCCACTGGACCTGATACTCGAGGCGCTCTCCGAACCAGGGGACGGAGGAGAGTTCCACGGTCGGGGGGATCGTGCCGCGGAGGAGATCGTAGGGTTGTTGGATGGTCGTGCTGGAGAGGAGGACTGGATTCTGGATGGGTTTCGCCTCCGCGTTGGAAAAACCAGATGGGATCCCAGGTACGTTTAGAGAAACTAGAGTCAGAGTCGACGGGACGAATATTCGTCGGATCCATTGCAGTTCGATGGATAATCGTGAACTATGGCCGGCCATAGTCGGTATGAGCGCTGCGCAACAGCCACCGCACTCCCTCCAGGAGGTTCCGGGCCCTGTGCGTCGGGCGCAGGGCCTTGCCGTGTTTTTCCCTTTGGTCACGGCCATGGCCGGTTCGCAGGTGCACGGTCGTGACGCCGAGCTGTCGCCCCAGGTCGATGTCCGCCCGCTTGTCTCCGAAGATTACGGCGCCGCGGGCCGGGAGGCGCAGCTCCCGCAGGGCTCGTCTCGCCAGGTAGGGGCTGGGTTTGCGGCATCGGCAGGTCACTCCGGGGGCGTGGGGGCAGTAGTAGATTCCCGCCAGGCGGATGCCGTTGCGCTTCAGGATGCGATGCAGTTCGCGGTGGATGCGCCGCAGCATGGGGATATCCAAAAAACCGCGTCCGATCCCGGATTGGTTCGTGACGACGACAAGCGCGTAGCCCGCGCCGCGCAAGAGGCGAAGGGCTCGGATCGTTCCGGAATAGAGCCGCAGTTGGCCGGGGCGCCGCAAATAGAACCCCGGACGGTCCCATACCAGGGTTCCGTCTCGATCCAGAAAGGCGATTCGCCTGGGCGCGCGCGTCATCGGGGGAGCGGGGGGGGCGTCCAGCGCGGTTCTTTGAGCTTCAGGAAGGTCGATTCCCAAATCTCCCGGCCCCGGATGAAATCGAGACGGATCGCCAGCGCCAAAACCTCGCCCGAGATCGCTTGTTGCCAGCCCATCGGCAGCCGCGGGACGTCCTTGAGCGTCGTAACGACGGGCATATTGCCGCGAACGCGGTCGATCGAGCGCATTTCCTGCATTGAGTAGACGTGATGATCCGGGTAGCGCCATACCTGGCGCAGCTTGGCGCCGAGCCGGCGCAGGTCGCCTTCGAACGTCTCGGGGCTTCCGATCGCGCAAAACGAGGCGACCGCCCGGTTGGAAATGTGGTCGAGAGGCAATTTCTTCTCATGCTTGACGTCGAGCAAGAAGTCCGGTTGGTGCACCGCCTCGAGGATCGGGGCGTGAGGCCGCAGCTTGTGGAGGATTTGGCGAATCTCCTCGAGGCGCTCGGCGGAGACCTTGTTGGCGTGCGTGATGATGATCAGGTTCGCGCGCCGCAGGCCCGGTTTCAGCGGCTCCCGCAGTTCGCCCAGAGGCAGGAGGTGGTCGCCCCCGAAAGGGTCGAGAGCGCTGATCAGGACGATGTTCAAGTCCCGGTGAAGGCGCAGGTGTTGAAATCCGTCGTCGAGAAGGAGAATGCGGCTTTTGAAATTGTGGACCGCTTCCAATCCGGCCTTGTAGCGGTTCGGGGCGACCAATATAGGCACGTCGTAATCCTTGAGCACCTGGTGCATCATCCACGGCTCGTCGCCGGCCTGGATCCAGGCGGACTCGCTGCCGCCCGCCAGCACCTGGACGTCCGTGGTCGGTTTCGGGCGGCGGTAGCCCCGGCTTAGGATCGCCACCGACACTTGATGCTTGCGCAGCGTCTCGGCGGCCAGCAGAACGGCGCTGGTCTTTCCGGTCCCGCCGGTCGTCAGATTGCCTATGCAGACGGTCTTGGCGGGCAGCCTCTTGGTTGGGAGGATGCGCCATTGGTACAGAAGCCTGCGGATCGCGGTTGCGGCGCCGTAAACCCAAGATAGCAGCCGCAGAAATCCGCGGCCCCAAGGGTCTTGGAGGAGTCGTTTTCGCAAAAGGATCAAGCGCTTCATGAAGACGACGCTACGAGTCGGACGCAACTAAACCGTTTAGCATTTCGCGCGCCACTCGCGCCACCTGGTCGGCAGGAAGCCGGCGCATGCACTCCAGATCGTAGGGGCAGTCGTTGCGGCGGCAGCCGATGCAGAACAGATCTTCCAGTCGAATAATGCGGTGGAGAGGCAAGCCGGGGGGATTCCAGGCCGCGGGGTCGCTCGAGCCGTGGATGGTGAGGGTTGGAACGCCCAAAGCGACCGCCATGTGTTTGGGCCCGTTGCAGTTCGTCACGATCAGCCGGCAGCGCGCCATGAGGGCGGCCAGGTCCTGCAGGTTCCGGGTCGCGGGGGCGATCGCGGCGCCTTCGCCGATTTCCGAGGCGATGTCGCGCGCGAGCGGCTCCTCTCCCGGACCCCAAAAAACCAGGATTCGCTCCCCGCCCTTCCGGAGAATCCGTCCGAGCTCGGCGTACGACGCGGCGGGCCACCGGCGGGTCCGGCGGCGCGAGGCCGGAACGAATCCCACAAGAGGCGGCGCCGGGAGGAGCCTGGAATCCGCGACGGCGCTTTGGGCCCAACGCCGGGATTCATCGCGGACTTGAAGTTTCGGGAAGAAGTCCGATGCATCGAGGTCGAGACCGATCCGCCGCAGCGCGAGAATTTTCTCAAGGGCGCCGTAGCGGGTTTGGGGCGATTGGGCCCAACGGCGGTTATAGGCCCAGCGGTGGGCGACGTGCCCGGGACCGGCGCGAAGGGGAGCCGCGCTGAACGCGGTCAAGACGGCCGAACGGGGATTGCCCATGAAGTCGATGACCCAATCGTACTTTCGCGCGCGGATCTCCATCAGCTGCCGCCATTGCGCCGGGAGGTCCGAGAAGGCGCCCCGTCCGGGACGCCGATAGACGAGGACTTCGGAGATATCGGGCGCGTTTTCCAGAATTTCGTGGCAGGGCGGCTCGGTGAGGAAATCGATCGTCGCTCGGGGATAGCGCTTGCGCAGCGCGCGCGCCGCCGGAGTCGTCAAGATCACGTCGCCGATGCGACGTAGCATGATGACGAGGATCCTGGGAGAAATGCCAGCCTCCCCATCGGTTGCGGCGGGGGAACTCTCGCGCGGTTCGCTCATGGGGGGCGCACGCTAAAAGCGGCTCTTGCCCCGCGTCATCTGGAGATGGAAGTCGAAGCGGTTGTCGTCGCCGCGGATGAACATGCGCTTGAGGGGGCCTGCCTCGGCCGTCCATGGCCAGGGGGAAATACCCTGTCGGATGCCGAAGTCGAACGCGTAGCCCGCCTCGCGGGCGGCGGCCCGGACGGCGCTCGCATAGGCGCCCGCCCCGTAGGGATACGCGAAGGCGATGGCCGGCCGGCCCAATTTTTCCTCAATGCGTTTTTTGCTTTCGGAGACCTCCCAGCGCACTTCCTGCTGGGATAGGGCGGTGAGGTTGCGGTGCTTCATCGTGTGGGAGCCGAACTCGACCCAACCGCTGTTTTGCATGTCCAAAACCTGGGCCCAGGTGAGCATTCTCATCCATGGCTCGGTCGCTGGGTCGTGCCATTCGTTGTGCCGCTCCATGCATTCATAGACAAGAAATATATTCGCCTTGACGCCGAGCTCCTTGAGAATGGGAAAGACCGCTTCGTAGTTGTTGGCATAGCCGTCGTCGAAGGTGACGAGGACCGGTTTCTCCGGAAGCCTCCGGCGGCCCGCCTGAACGTCCCTGAGTTCCGAGAAAAGAAGGGGAGTGTATCCGTAGCGTAGGAGGTATTCCATCTGCCATCGGAATTCTCGGGTACAGACCCAGAGGTTCTTGAGGCGCGAGCCGCGCGGCGGTGTGCCGATCTTGTGGTACATAAGGGTCCGCAATCCGTCATGCCGGATCCGGCGCCACCAATTCCACCGGGCGCTGACGCCGATGAAAGTCGCGCCGGCGGCAGCCGCCAGCAGAAGCGCGCTCATTTTCTCTCCAGTTCCCGCAGCTTGAGATATTTGATCCCGGTGTGAAACGAGGAAAGCGCCGCCCAGACGAGGCCGGGGATTCCATCAAGCGCTCCAAGCCTCACTACGCTGCGCACGAAAAACTCCCAGGCGGGCAGCAGGCAGTGGAGGGGAGTGAAACGTATGCCCTGGTCGCGGCGTTTCTTGGCGGCCAGGGTCGTGTAGAAAGACATCTTGTCGAGATATTCGTCGATGTCATGGTAGGGAATATGGATCATGCGGCCGCGCAGCCGCCCGACGGAGCCCTCCACCCCTATCTCCTCGTGGATGTCCCCGGAGAACCGGCCGGCCGATTTCCGAAAGAGCCGCAGATGCCGTTCGTCGCCGAGCCCCCCGAAGCGAAGCGCCCCGCCCATGAAGCGGATCTCGAAAGGAATTTCGAACCCCGTCTGGGACGGCGAGCCGGAGAGCGCTCCGCGGATCTCCGAGGCGAGCTCGGGAGTGACGCGTTCGTCGGCGTCGATCGAAAGGATCCATTCCCCGCAGGCGCGGTCGACCGCGGCCTGCTTCTGGGGGCCGTAGCCGTCGAAAGGGCGCTGCGAGACGTGCGGGGTATGGCCCCGCGCGATCTCGATGGTGCGGTCCGTGGAGGCGTTGTCGACCACGATGATC
>JACQPI010000207.1 GCA_016207585.1 Elusimicrobiota bacterium
AGCGATACGAGAGGGGCGAGCCGCTTTTGAGCAGCTCGGCCATCTGGAGGTAGGCGACGAACTCGTTGACGACGGTCTTGACGCCTATGAGCTTGCCCACCGTCAGGCAGTCGGCGGACGGCACGCCCATCACCCAGGCGAGGGGCCAGGCCGCGTAGCCCAGGATCAACTCGATGGAGAGGTGGCCCATGCCCACGAGGCCGCCGGCCCAGCGAAACAGCGCGTTGGCCATGGCGATCAGCGCGATGAAGGCCAGAAGCATCGCGGCCACGTTGAGCGCCAGGGTCATCCCCTCGGAGGCGCCCCGCGAGGCGGCGTCGATGACGTTGGCGTCTATCTTTTCGTCGATCATCTTGATCTTCTCGCCGGCCGTCCTCGGCTTGCCGTCCTCCGGGTAGACGATCTTGGCGCACACCAGGGCCGCCGGCGCCGACATGACCGATTGGGCGATCAGGTGCCCGGCGATGTCCGGGAAATACTGGTGCAGCATTCCCACGTAGGCGGCCAGGACGCCCCCCGCGGTGTTGGCGAAGCCCCCCACCATGACGGCCATGAGCTCGCTGGGCGTCATGTCATGGACGTAGGGCTTGATGACCAGCGGCGCCTCCGTCTGCCCGACGAAGATATTGGCGGCGGTCGAGAGCGTCTCGGCGCCGGAGGTGCGCATCGTCTTTTGCATTACGACGGCGAAGACAAGGACGATCCGCTGCATGACGCCCAGGTAGTAGAGCACCGTCCTTAGGGATGAGAAAAAGATGATGGTCGGCAGGACGTTGAAGGTGAAATTTACCATCGAATTGTCGAGCTGCCCGGTCACGAAGGAGCGGAAGAGGAAGTTCGTCCCTTCCTGGGTGAACCCCAGAAGCGCCATGGTGCCGTCGTTGAGCTTCGAGAAGAACCAGCGGCCCGGGTTCGTGGCCAATACGAGATAGCCGAAGAGTATCTGCAGGCCGAGCCCCCAGGCGACGAGGGTCCAGTTCACCGCCTTGCGGTCGCGCGAGAAGACGTAGCACAGGCCGATGAGCGCCAAAAGACCCAAAAAGGACACGGCCCGTTGGAGCGGGCTGGAAGGTTCTTCCGCCGCCCGCCGCCTGGCCAGTTCGTCGCTCATGGCGGTTCCCGGCTTGCCGGATTCCGGGGCGGCCGAGAGGGACGGTCCCTGGGTTTCGGCCGCCGTCGCCGCCGGTTGCCGTTCCGGCTGGGCCAGCCCGCCCGCCGTGAACGCGCCGATCGCGCCGCAGGCCGCGAAGAACATCCATAGGAGCGCGCCGCGACGCAAACTGAAATTCCTCATAGAACCGGATTATACTTTTCTTTCCTCTTTTTTCCCATTTTTTACTTTTTCTAATCTCTTGCCAGCACGTATGCGCACACGCGCGCCGCCCCCGCGCTCTTGAGCGCCCGGGCGCATTCCTCCAGGGTGCGCCCGGTCGTGCAGATGTCGTCGATCAACAGACAGTTTTTTCCGCGCAGGGAGACTCCCGGAGAGGCCCGAATGGCGCGCGCCAGGTTATTCGATCTTTTGCCGCGGGAGAGGCGCCATTGGGGTTGCGTATGGCGGACGCGCTCCAGGGCGTTTTCGAGAGGGATTCCGGCGCATTCGCAGACGCGGTGGGCCAGGATTTCGGCCTGGTTGAACCCTCTTTGCCGCAGTCTTCGGGGATGCAGGGGAACCGGGACGACCGCGTCCATCCCGCGGATTTCCGGGATTCTTCCGTATGTCCCGGCCATCCAGCCTCCCAGCACCCGTCCCACGGCGCGGCGGTTTTGGTATTTGAACGTGTGTATCAAGGAAGGCAGAGGGGCCGAGTACGCGAAGGCGGCCCGAATGCAGTCCAGAAACCGGTGGGGTTCCGGGCAGTCTCTCGCGTGATTGGGAGCCCGCTCCAATGGAACGCCGCACCTACGGCATTGAGGTTCCTCCAAGGGCCTCAGTCGGGCAAGGCAACGTCCGCACAAAGGGCCCGAGAGCGGAAACGGAAGGTCCAGCCGGCATTGGGCGCAGATCAGCGGAAATACGAGGTGAAGGAAACGTTCCTTCCAGGCATGGGGCATCCCCCGGATATACGAGCGTCTCGGGGGAAAGTTCCCGGGATTTAGAGGGGCCGCGCGCGGTTACAGCAGACCTTCGGCTTTTTGTGGCTGGGCGCAGCGGTTGGGCCACACGCAGGTCTTGATCTGGGCGACCACGGGCGCGGGTTGAGCGCAGCGGTTCGGCCATACGCAGGTCTTGATCTGCGCGGTCATGGACGCGGGCTGGGCGCAGCGGTTGGGCCACACGCACGGTTTGAGCTGGGCCAGCGTCGGGTCCATCTGGAGTCCGGCGAGGTTGAGCATCAGGATAAGTTCGATCATGGTCGGGACCCTCCTTGAGGGGCGTTATTTTTTATCACGCCCTTATTGTAGTGATCTTGCCGTCGGGTCTCCGATGATTCCAATCAAATCCGATACTTGATTTGAAACGTTGATCGAAAACATTGACTCAAATCAATGTTCGGTCGAGGGTCGTTATTCGTAACGCAGCGCCTCGGTCGGCTCGAAGCGCGAAGCCTGCCAGGCGGGATAGAGAGAAGATAAAAGCCCGGTTCCCAAGGCGATGAGAAGCGCTATCGCCACGTACCCGGCGCCCGGGATAATAATGCGGTCCGGATCGGACGGCATATAGCGCGCGGCTAAAAGTCCGAGAGGAATGCCCGCCGCCCCAGCGGCCATGCTTAAAATCGTCGCCTCCGACATGAACTGAAGGATCACGTCGCGTCGCGTCGCGCCCAGCGCGCGGCGCAGGCCGATCTCGTGGACTCTGGAAAACACGGTCGCAAGCGTCACGTTCATGATCCCGATGCCGCCGGCCAGGATCGCCACCACTCCGATCACCAGGATCGCGAGAGCGCGCTCGCGGATGCGCTTGAGGATCCCCGAAATGCGTTCGCGATAATCCTTGATCTCGAAATCCGGCTCCCCCCGGTGCCGGGCCTCTAGGAGGGCCGAGACGCGTCTGAGCACGATTCCAACGCCGGCCTCGCTTCCCGTCTCAATCTGGATTTCGTCGACTTGGCGCGGCTGTTCTTGGTTGCGGGAACGCAGTAGGGCGTGCTGATACGTGCTGATGGGGACGACGATCGTGCCGCTTTGACCCCAATAGTTGTGGAAAAACCGCGGGTCCTTGTCGCGGGGAGGCTCCTTGAGAATTCCGATGACCGTGAAAATGTGGCTCTCGATTCGGACTTGTTTATTCAGAAGATCCCTGCGTTTAAGGAGTTGATCGAGCGCCTGTTCCGGAAAGAACTTGGCCCAAAAGGGTTTTTTGACCCAGCCTCCCGTCTCCACCATAACGCAGACCCTGGCCGCGGTTCGAACGTCTTCATCGGTCAGGAACCGCCCGCGCAGCGCGTAGACCCAGTCGCGCTTGCGCCACTGCGCGGTCGTTCCCACGACCATGAGTCCCTCGTTGTGAAATTTGTCATGGACGAAACGCATGCCGTAGGCGCGCACAAGCGGATAGACCATGTACAAGTCGGGCCAGCGGCCGCGGATTGCCTGGGCGTCTTCGGCGGTCAGTCCGCGCGAGAGTCCCTTGGAGACGTAGCCTTCCTTCTTTCTGACTTCCAGCCGCCCGGGTCCCACGAGTTCGGAATAGCCTTGGAGGCGCTGCCGCATCCATTCGATCTGCGCGAAGGTATAAAGGGTGGCGGCGATGCCGATCGTCAAGGAGACGCAGCTTAAGATCGAGCGGGCCTTATGGGCCCATATCTCGCCCGAGGCGGCGCGCAGCAGGTCTTGCGGCGTCATCGGTTCGGCCTCATTCGTCCTTGAGGGCCGTGACGGGATCCAGCGCGGCCGCCTGCTTGGCGGGGTAGAGAGCGGATATGCAGCTGACCGCCACGCCGATGAGTATGACGGCCGCCATGTGATACCAGGTCAATGTCGTCAAGTCTCGTTCGGTATCCCGGCCCAAGTAAGCTACCCCGGCGTAGCCCAGGCCGACGCCGGCCAGGCCTCCCGCCAGGCCCAGGATCATCGCTTCCGTCAGAAACTGGGCCAGGATATCGGTCCGTGTGGCGCCGATGGCGCGCCGAATGCCGATCTCTTTGACCCGCGCGAATATAGAGGCCAGCGTGACGTTCATGATCCCGATGCCGCCGGCCAGGAGGGCGACCATGCCCAGGATCGTCCCCACCCAGATGTAGCGCTGGGTGTCTTGGAGCTCTTCTTGGATCATGCTGCGGTTATCCTGGATTTCGTAGTCGTCTTCTCCCCGGTGACGGCGTTTGAGGATCGAGTCGATGCGGCCCTTGACCGAGACGACGGTGTCGGGGTTCCCCGAGTCCAGTTGTATCTCGTCGATGGCGGTTTTCGTTTTCTCGTTCCCCAAATAGCGGTGATAGGACGTGACCGGGATCAAAACCGCGGTTTGTTCCCAGTGGAACCAGCGCGGGTCCTTGTCGCGTGGCGGCGCCTTGATAACTCCCACCACCGTGAATTGCCGGTTTTCCAACCGGATGGGCTTGCCGAGCAGATCGTGCCTGGAGACAAAGCGGTCCAGGGGTTCCGGAGTCCACCACGAGGCCCAGAACGGCTTTTGGACCCAGCCTCCCGGCTCGATCACTACGGCGACCCGGGCGGCGTTCTCGACGTCCCAGCGATCAAGAAAACGCCCGCGCAGCCCGTAGACCCAGTCGCGCTTGCGCCACTCGTGCGTGGTTCCCTGGATGGGAATGTTTTCCACCTTCTTGCCGTCGCAATGAAGCGTCGCGTTCCAGCGGCGAACCTTGGGATAAATCATCTGGATTTCCGGAATTGCCCGCTCGATCTCCAAAACGTCCTCCCATATCAGGCCCGGCGAGAGCCCCCGGGAAACGTAATTGCGCTTGGCTTGGATCTGCATTCGTCCCGCTCCCATGAGTTCGATCGAGCGATCCAAGGCCTCTCGCATCCCGTGGGTTTGGGCGAAGGTATAAAGAATCGACCCGACCCCGACCGAGACGGCTGAAAAGCTCAGGATCGAACGGAAGGCGTGGGCGCGTATTTCCCGAAGGCCGGTCTGGAAAGCTTCCTCAAGATTCACGGGGCCAGTTCCCCGTCTTTAAGGCGCAGGATACGCTCCGCCGCGGCGCTGATCGAG
>JACQPI010000208.1 GCA_016207585.1 Elusimicrobiota bacterium
CGGCAGGGATGACGGGCAAGAGCGGTCCCTGCCCCACCTCCTTGGCGCCGAAAGGCCCGCCTGGGTCCATGCTCTCGATGAGGTGGATTTCCACTTCCGGCATCTCCAAAGGAGAAAGAAATTTGTAGTCCAAAAGCGAGGGCTTGCGGTGGGTTCCGCTTGGATGGAAGACCTGCTCCTCCATCAGGGCCTCGCCAAGCCCCATATGCACGGCCCCCTCGATCTGTCCCTCCACGGCCTTGCGGTTGATGGCCCGCCCAATGTCATGGGCGAAGGTGACCTTGCTGACGCGCACCAAGCCGGTGGCCGTGTCGCACTCCACCTCCGCCGAGCAGGCTGAAAAGCTGTAGGCCGGCGATGGGCCCACCCCCGAGCCCTTGTAGCGCCCCAGCTTGGGCGGGGGCGTATAGCTGCCGAGGGCCTCGAGGGAGCCGCGGCGGCGCACGGCCAGAGCCGCGGCCTGCCGGAAAGGTCGTCCCGGGACAATCTCGGCGACAAGAGCCTTGAGCTTCTGCGCGGCCTCGCGCGCCGCGTTGCCGGCCATGTAGGTGACGCGGCTCGAGTAGGAGCCGAGGTCGAGCGGAGTCAGGTCCGTGTCCGCCGTCACCAGGCGGATATCGGAAGGGTCGATGCCCAAAACCTCGGCCGCGACCGTTGTCAGCACGGTGTCCGAACCCTGGCCGATGTCCGTGGCGCCGCAATAGAGAGTCACGCGCCCGCCGGAGCCAAGATGCATCCTCGCCTGCGAGTGCGGCTTGTCCCCCCAATAGATCGGGACGGCGGCCCCCGATAGGTAAGCGCCCAAGGCGAAGCCGATGCCGCGGCCCTCGGGAAGCTTGCGATGCTTACGGTGAAAACCCGACGCCTCGGCCGCAACCTCCACGCAGCGACGCAGACCACTGGAAGTGACACGGAGTTGATTGACCGTAACCGAATCCGGACCAACGAGGTTCTTGAGCCTCAGCTCGATTGGGTCGATACCCAACTCCTCGGCCACCTTGTCGATGTGGACTTCGAGGGCGAAGCGGGGCTGCGGGGTACCGTGACCGCGTTTGGGGCCGCAAGGCGGCTTGTTCGTCGTCAGGCGAGCCGCCTGAAAGATGTAATGGGGAACATCGTAGGTCGTCGGCTGCAGGGCCCCGTGGTAGTAGGTGCAGACGACTCCGAAGCTGCCGTAGGCCCCGCCATCCAAGGCGCACTGAAATCGCATGTCCACGAGCTTCCCTGATCTCGTCCAACCCGTTTCTAGGCGCATGAGCGAGGGGTGGCGACCGCGATGACAGTAAAAAACCTCTTCGCGCGACAGCGTGAACTGGACCGGCCGACCCGTCGCCATGGCCAGCTTCGCCGCGCATACATCATGGGAGAAGGGATCGAGCTTGCCCCCGAACCCTCCCCCGATGGCGGGCGCCACGACGCGCACGTGCTCCTCCGACAGGCCGACGGCCTTGGCAAGGATCGTCCTCAGGTGGAAGGGAGTTTGCGTGGAGGCATAGAGGGTCAGGCGCCCCTTGCGCCACAGAGCCGTGGCGGAATGTTCCTCCAAGGCCAGGTGCGTGTTGCCTTCGTAGAAAAAAAGATCCTCGCGGCGATGCTCCGCGGGCGACGGGTCCGCGCCGAACTCCAGCGAAACCATTCTCTGTATACCGATCTCCCCGACTCGATCGAGGGCCTGCTCGATGGCGAGGGCAGGATCGAGCGGCTCATAAGAAACATCGATCAGAGCGATCGCCCGTTCCGCCGTCTCCTCGTCTATCGCCGCGACCGCGGCCACGGGCTCGCCGACGTAACGCACCTCGTCGATAGCCAGGGCGGTTTCGTCCTGAGTGACTGGAAGCATCCCGTAGCGTACTGGAAGATCGCTCCCCGTAAGCACCGCGGCTACGCCCTTAAGAGCCCGGGCTTTGGAGACATCGATGGCAACGATCCGCGCCCGCGGATAGGGGCTTCTTAACAGGCGTCCCCGCAGCATGCGTGGAAACGACAGGTCCCCGGCATAGCGAGCGCGGCCCGTCGCCTTGGCGAGGGAGTCTACCTTGGGAAGGTTTTCCCCGATAAGCGTCACGTCGCCGTCGTCTCCTGCATGAACTTGCTTGCGCTCAGCTCGGCGCCCGACATTTGCGTCCTCCTTGCCCCGTCGCGCCAAAGGTTTTTCTCATGGCGCGAGGGACTAGGCCGCTCCCGCGACCTTGACAACGCGTCACGGCCTCGACGATCTTGACGTAACCCGTGCAGCGACAAAGATTCCCGGCGATGGCGGCGCGAACGCCAGCCTGCTTCTGCGCGCTCCGGTCCTCGCAGACGTCTGCGAGGGCGCTTGAATCCAAATGAGCCTTGGCCGTCATGATCATTCCTGGAGTGCAGTAACCGCACTGGACGGCTCCCATCTCCACGAAGGCGGCGATGAGCGGGTCGTCCGGCCGCACGCCCTCGATCGTCCTCACCTCCGACCCCTCCACCCGGCAGGCCAGGACGAGGCAGGAATAGACGGGCTTGCCGTCGAGCAGGACCGTGCAGGCCCCGCATTCTCCGGTTTCGCACCCATGCTTGGTCCCGGTCAGCTTCAGGTCCTCGCGCAAAACTTCGAGGAGAGTCCTATGGGGCGGGACTCGCAGGATGCGACGCCGGGAGTTGATCTTGAGGTTGAGGCGCTTTTGCCCCGTCGCGCCAAGAGTTTTTCTCATGGCACGAGGGACCGGGACGCTCCCGCGCCCCTGCATTCGGCCGCCTTGAGCCTCTCCAACGCAAAAAGCGCCGCCCCAAGGGCGCACACGTAGTCCGGCTCATCCGGAACGTTGATCTGTATCCCGAGCTTTTCCTGGATGGTTGCGATCATTCCTTCCTGTCTGGCGACCCCCCCGATGAAGGTCAGCTCGGAGCCGATGCCGACGCGTTTGAGGAGGGTCGCGGCTCGGTCCGCCAAAGAGTCATGAATGCCCCGCACGATGTCGGGAACCTTATGCCCGTCCGAAACATGGCTGATGATCTCCGACTCGGCGAGGACCGCGCAGATGCTGGATATTTTTTGGGGATCCGTGGCGACCAACGAGAGGGTCCCCATCTTGTCCACGGTGGTCTCCAGGTACTTCGCGGCCTTCTCCAGGAAACTTCCGGAACCGGCCGCGCACTTCTCATTGGTCTTAAATTCCCTCACGCGCCCTTTATCGCTGACGCGGATGGCGCGCGTACTCTGCGAACCGATGTCGAGGACACAGGTCGTGCCTGAGAATAGGAACCAGGCGCCCCGCGCCCCACAGGTGATCTCGGTGATCTGGATATTCCGGAAGGGGACGGCGTAGCGGCCCAGGCCAGTTGTCGCCACATACGCGAGGTCCTTGCGGGTCATGCCCCGCAAGTCGAGGAGTTCCCGCAGCAACCCCTCGGTTAATCCGACGAAATCGGCGCGGGTTTTGGCCCAAGCCCGAGCCAAGACGTTCTTGTCCTCTCCTAAAAGGACCGCCTTGGCGCTTCCGGATCCTAAGTCGATGCCGGCGACGATTCTTTCCATGTGGCCTTCTCCACGGCGAATAGCGCGGCGCCGATGGCGCCGGCGAAATGTGCCTCGGGGCTCACGTTGAGTTTGGCCCCAAGCCTCTCCTCCAGGGCTCGGACCATCCCGACGTTGAGGGAGACCCCGCCCGTGAACGTCACCTCCGGCTCTACCCCCACCCTTGCGGCCAAAGACAAGGTCCGAGTGGCTATGGCCTTATGGACACCGGCAAGGACGTCCTCTATCTTTTTGCCCTGCACCAGATAAGAGAGGATGTCGGATTCCACGAAAACGGTGCAGACGGTGGTGAGCTTCACCGGACGCGTTCCCTTAAGCGAGATGGGTC
>JACQPI010000201.1 GCA_016207585.1 Elusimicrobiota bacterium
CGCCGGCCACGGAAGCGATGGAGACATAGACCGTCCCCCAAACGACGCCGAACAGCACCCCGGCCCCCAGCGTGAGCAGGGCCCCCGGAATGAACAGCACGCAGGCGGCGATATAGGTCAGGATGAAAAGGACCGGGGCCAGGGTTCCCAGGCCGCCGATCCAAGCCAGGATCTCCCGCAGATATCCGCTCATGGTTGCCCCCCACAACGATGGACGCAACCATTTCGCTTACCGGGCGCGATATGCGCGCCCGGTACTGCGCGAGAGGTCGTACTACCTTTTCGCGCGGTAGGCTCGGTCATGGTTTCTTTCCTTTTATAGCGTTTTTCGGTCTGGGTTTGGAAATCTTTTCCCTCTTGTTTTCAGGCGTCGCGGTTCGGGCCGCCGCCGGAGCGGGTTCTTGTCCGAGTTCCGTTTTCTGCCGTCGCCGCTCTTCCTCGAAGAAACCCTGGATTCCCTCCAGCATGGCGGTCGCGAGTTCGGCGCGGAAGGAGGGGGAATTAAGGAGTTCCTCCTGTTCGGGGTAGTTCATGTAGGCCGACTCGACCAGGATGGCCGGCATGTCGGAGAGGCGCGCGACCAGGAGGTTGCCGTAGCGGAGTTGCTCATCGGGCAAGGGGATGCGCCTGCGGTAGGCCCGGTGCACCGCGCGGGCGAGCGAGATGCTTTGGGGGTGGTAGTAGAAGACCGAGTAGCCGTGGGGGCGATCGAAGGGGTCGGTCCCATCGGGAATGTTGTTGTTGTGGATGCTCACGAAAATGTCCCCGCGGCCTTCCCGGGCGATGCGCGGGCGCTCCGCCAGGCCGACCTCGTCGTCTCCCGCGCGCGTAGCGACCACGTCGGCTCCCGCGTTTTTCAGAAGGCCTTCGAGCGTCTTGGCGATCGCCAGGTTGGCGTCCTTTTCAAGCGTGCCGCAGGGCCCGGCGGCGCCCGGGGCGCTCGGCATGTGCCCTGGGTCTAAAACGACGGTGCGCCCTTTCAGCGGGGGGCCGCCGACCGGAAGTTGCGGAGGGTGGCGCAGCTGGAGGCGCAAAGAGCCTCCCTCCCATGCCGCCGAGTAGCCCCATAGGCGGCGGCGCCCGTTGAGCTGGACCGTCACCGCCACCGTTGTCGTGTCCTCTTGCCGCCAGCGGATATGCTGGATGAAGCGGTCCTCCGAATCGTGGACGATCCAGTTGGAGTGTTCGGTCGTGTAGTAGAGTCTTAAGGTCAGGGAGTCCAGCCGGGGAGAGGCCTCGATACTATAAGGTATGGTGTCGGTCAAGCCCAGGAGGACCGAGGTCGAGTCGGGTCCGGCCTGGGTGAGGATGGTTCCCAGGACCGCGCGGGGCGGGGGGGTCCCCGCGGGCAGCATCTGCAGCGCCGACGCGCTCACCCAACCGTCTTGCGACGGGCTCAACTGGACTTTCGTTTCCCCGCCTTGACGCCCCGTCACGAGGAACTTCGTGCCGGCCGGTGGAAACAGGAGATAGCCGTCGTTGGGCCCCGCTTTGATGTTGACGATATCCCTGGAGCCGACGACCGCGACCCTGGGGATGCCCGCGCGTACCGTCACGCGTCCCTTGGCCGAGGCCTTGTGCGACCATAGGCCGGTTCCTTTTATATGGAACGTCACCTCGGAGGATTCCATGTCGTCCTCCGGCTGGAATTGGTAAGTTCCCCGATAGAATCCGGAAGCGGTCGGAGATTCGATCAACGGGAGGCGTTTGATGCCTCGTATCTGGAATTCGGCCCTGGAGTCGGGAGTCGCGCGCATCTGGACGTTCAGCCAGTCCCCCGGCCGCGCCTCGACGTCCTCTCCGGGCTGGAGGGAGAGGGGATCGATGAGCAGCGTTGTCGTGGAAATGGCGGTTGAGGCCGCTGGGACGAAAACCGTGCGCGTCGATACCACGGTTTGCGAGGAGAGTTCGAGCTCGCTGCGGAACGTGAAGCTTCCCGGCGAGACGGGGAGGTAGGCGATGAAGCCTCCGGTCCGATGCGGCTTGACAGCCTGTCCGTTGATGCGCAGGGCCGCCGCGGGAGGGGTTACGCATCCGATCACCCATTGATGGGATCCCGCCGAGAGCGCCATGTTTTCCGTCGGGTACGTGATGCGGATCGACGGCGCGGCGGTGCTGGACTGCGCCGAAGCGTGGGAAAGGAAAAGCGACGCGAGAAGCCTTAGGAACATGCGTGGGATTATATAAAATCGCGCGCGGGCATTTTCGCGTTTTGCGGGGGCCGTAGCAATGCAGGCCTTTTGATTTCTGCGAGCGCGCATGAACGATTTGGCGCGATCGAAAAATTCAGCGCGCGCTGGAAATTTTTTCTCAGAAGTGAATTTGACAGATTGCGGAAGTTGTGCTAGCATTTCGCCGCTTTCGATCTTTGAGGCGGCATGCGTGGCGCGGGAAGGCTTGACAGGTAGCGGCGCTTCTGTTACGATCTCGCAACTTTCGATTTTGAGTTTTGCGCGAATGCGATCGGTCAAGAAAAACAACCTGAGACTTTCGGCCCGTAGGGACTCCTTTCCCTGGTCCGCAGCCGGCCGTTTGCGGGGCGCGGTATTTTTGTCCGGTGCGGTCATCGATTCGGTCAATGAGTTCTAGGAGGATGCGATGAAACGAGTATTGAGCCTTTCCACTTTGATCCTGGCGTCCGGAGCCCTCGCCTCTTGGGCGGCCACGAGCTACAACGTCAAGGTTCTTGATTCGCTGGGGAGTCCGATCGCGCAGACCCAAGTGGTCGCTCTGAACTTCGGCCCGAACGGTCCGGATCCGAACAACACGAAGTTGGCCGTGACGGACGCCAACGGGGTGGCGCTTTTCTCGCTGACGGACGAAGTTCCCTACGAGATTTTCGTGACGAGCCAGGGCTATCTTCCCAGCATTCGCGATCAGTTCAATAATCCGGAGCACCTGCACATTTTCGCGACGCCGCCGACCCTCTCCGGCAGCACCCTGACCTTGAGCAACATCGGGGTCGCGAGCGTAGGCGAGATCGACGTGGACGTGGCGGGCGCGACCGCCAACACGATTCTTTTCGGGAACGTGCAGCCGGCCGGCACCACCTCGGGCAAAAACGCGGCGGCGTACGGCATGGCCGCGACGAACGGTTCCGGAGACGGCACGTTCTACTTTCTCAACGTCCACTA
>JACQPI010000204.1 GCA_016207585.1 Elusimicrobiota bacterium
AAGGCCTTGGGGGCGGAGGTCATCGTCTGCCCGACCGCGGTAGAGCCCGAGGACCCGCGCTCCTACTATTCGGTCGCCAAGGCCCTCGCGAAGGAGATTCCCAACGCGTTCTATCCCAACCAATACGCCAACCCCGAAAACCCGCGGGCGCACTACGAAACGACCGGGCCCGAGATATGGCGCGACTGCGAAGGCCGCGTCACCCATTTCGTCGCGGGGATCGGGACGGGAGGGACGATCAGCGGGGTTGGAAAGTACCTCAAGGAGCGTAACCCGCGCGTGCGGGTCGTCGGCGCGGACCCGATCGGCTCCCTATATTACGACAAGATCAAGCACAACCGCATCGGCAAGGCGAAGACGTACGTGGTCGAGGGGATCGGCGAGGATTTCTTTCCGACGACCTGCGACCTCAAGATCATCGACGACGTCCTGCAGGTGACGGACCGCGACTCCTTCGTGATGACGCGCAGGCTGGCCCGGCTGGAGGGGCTTTTCTGCGGCGGTTCGGCGGGCTCGGCGGTCTGGGCGGGCCTCAAGGTCGCGCAGGGACTTGGCCGCAAGGACTTCATGGTCATACTCCTTCCCGATACCGGCATGCGCTACCTTTCGAAGATATACAACGACGAGTGGATGCGCGAGGGCCAGTATTTCGAGGCGGAGGTCCCGCTCTGCGTCTCGGACATCGTGTCCGCCAAGCGCACGCGGCGCGGCGAGAGCCGGCTGGTCACGGCCCGGCCCCAGGACAGCCTCCGGGCCGCGCTGCAGCACATGCGCCGCCAGGACATCAGCCAGCTTCCGGTTTTCGAGAAGGGAAGCGCGGTCGGTGTCGTCTATGAGGACTCGATCCTGCGGCTGCTTCTCAAGGGGCAGGATATCCGCAAGATGGTGGTGCGCGAGGTGATGGACGCGCCCCTGCCGGTCGTCACGCCTCAGGCGCGCATCGAGTCGGTCCTGCAACTGGTGCGGCCCGACCGGCCCGCGGTCATGGTGGCGCTGCAGAAAGGGCGCTACGACATCATCACCAAATACGACATCCTGAGCGCCGTTTCGCGGCTGGCGGAGCGCAAAAATGGTTCGCACTAGGCCGGGCTTGGCGACCGAGGCGGTCCACGCGGGGCAGACGCCCGACCCGGCGACCGGCGCCATCATGACGCCGGTGTACCTCACCTCGACCTACGTCCAGGAAAGCCCCGGCAAACACAAGGGTTTCGACTACGCCCGCACGGCGCATCCCACCCGGCTCGCCCTGGAGCGCAACCTGGCCGCGTTGGAGGGCGGGCGCTTCGGGCTGTGCTTTTCCAGCGGGATGGCCGCCGCGAGCACCGTCGTCTCGGCGCTGAGCGCCGGCGACCACGTCCTGTGCGGCAACGACGTCTACGGGGGCACCTACCGGGTTTTTACGGAGGTCTTCCGGCGCTTCGGGATATCCTTTTCTTTCGCGGATACGACCGATCTCGCCGCGGTCCGGCGGGCGATGACCGCCCGGACGAGGCTCGTGTGGGTCGAGAGCCCGTCCAATCCTCTCTTGAAAATTACCGACCTGAGCGCTCTGGCCCTCCTCGCGCACGAGCGCGGCGCCCGCCTAGCGGTCGACAACACATTCGCCACGCCCTGCCTCCAGAGGCCGCTGGGGCTGGGAACCGACGTCGTGGTCCATTCGACGACGAAATACCTCGGAGGGCACTCCGATGTCGTGGGCGGCGCGATCGTAACGAACGACGAGGCTCTGCACCAGGAGCTCAAATTCCTGCAGAACTCGGTGGGGGCGATCCCCGGCCCACTGGACTGCTTCCTCGTCTTGCGCGGAACCAAGACCCTGCCCCTTCGCATGGAGAGGCACTGTCGCAACGCCCTGGAGATCGCCAAGCGCCTGGAGAGGCGCCACGATGTGAGGCGGGTCCACTATCCGGGCCTCAAAAGCCATGCGGGCCACGCCCTCGCCAAAAGGCAGATGCGCGGCTTCGGGGGGATGATTTCCTTCGAGCTTCGGGGAGGGCTCAAGCGCGCCTTCCGGATGGCCTCGCGCACCCGGGTATTCTCGCTGGCCGAGAGCCTGGGCGGCGTCGAGTCCCTGATCGGGCATCCCGCCACGATGACGCACGGCTCGATCCCGCGCCCGGAGCGGTTTAAATCCGGCTTATCGGACGAGCTGATCCGGCTTTCGGTTGGGATCGAAGACGTCGAAGACTTGATCCGCGACTTGGATCAGGCGATCCGGGCCTCCAAATAAATTCGAGCCGGCTTCGACGGGCTTACTGAATCCACAAAAGCCCGTCGTCCCGGGTTTTCTCGCCGCGGCGGGTCTTCACCTTGCGACCTTCCCGCGACGGGATCGTGACGTCGTCGTAGCCGTCGCTGCGGCGCGTGCCGGACTCCAGGGAAGACTTCTGCGCCTTGGCGTTGCCGCCCATCCCATAGGAGACCGCGAGCATCTGATTGCCCATCTGGCTCGCCTCGAGCTGGTTGAGCATGCTGAAGGCGTAATCGAGCCTGAGGTTGCCCAGCGCCACCCCGAAGCCCGCCGTGACGGCGTTCGTGTTCAGCCCGGCGCGCAGCGCGAGCATTTTAAGGGGAATCTCGACTCCCAGCTTCCAGGTATTTTGGGCGCCGGTCGTGAAGTTGTTGCGTTGTTCCAGCTCGGCTTGCACGTTGGCGTACGACGTGCGGTACATGGAGCCGACGCTGATGGTGCGCGCGACCTTGTCCTCCCCCCCGCTGACGCTGACGTTGGGCGCATTGAGGTTCCTGCCCGAGATCCCGAACTGCAGGTTGCGGGAGGCGAAGG
Source organism: Elusimicrobiota bacterium (assembly GCA_016207585.1). Classification (GTDB taxonomy): domain Bacteria; phylum Elusimicrobiota; class Elusimicrobia; order UBA1565; family JACRDR01; genus JACQPI01. The sequence goes on from JACQPI010000204.1 coordinate 2,786, forward strand.
CCATCAGGCCTACGCCGAAGCTCATTGCGCCGGCCGAGTCGCCGTTTTGGAAGATGCCGGAGTTGGAATAAGCCGGGTCGCTGGAAACGTCGTATTTATGGTAGAGGTAGGAGGCCGTCGCGCCCAGAGCGACGCGCGGCGTTATGAGGTAGCTCGCCCCTCCCGACCACTCGTACTCGCTGATGATGCCCGCCGCGTTGAACATCATGGCCCCGAAACCCAGCGCGAAGCGCCGGTTGAGGGGGACTCCCAGGGTGGCGTAGCCGTTGGAGAGGTTGACGCCTTCGATGCCGTAGAGCGGCTTTCCGTACATCATGGACATCTCCGGGCGCTCGAGATTGGTGAGGCCCGCCGGGTTGACGAAGAGCGCGGTGGAGTCGTCGGCCATGCCGACGAAGGCGCCCCCCATCCCCTCAGCCTTGATGCTGGAGGGCATGTTCTGGAAGCTGGCCGCCGCCGGCCCATGCGCCGCCGCCGCGACCCAAGCCGCCAGCCAGAAGGTCTTGTCGTATTTCATGAAAGTGTTCCTCCTCATTTACTTCACCACGACCAACGGGACGCACTGGACCCCGGAGTCGACCGGCTCGTTGGAGCCCGGAATCTCCTCCTGCCTCATGCAGACGATTCCGGTCAGGCCCGATTCGAGGCCGATCCGGCCGTCGCTCGGATTCTGAAGGTCAAGGACAATGCCGGATGTCCCGTTGCGAGTCGCGAAAAATATCGTTTGACCCCTGAGGGTCAGGCCCTTCACTGCCGCGACTGATGGGTCGAAGGCCAGCTGTTGGCTCATGCCAGACTTGTAATTGATGACCAGGGCGCGGGGCTTGTCTTCATCACCTGATTCCGTCCCAATGGATCCCGCGGACACGGCCGAGAAGCCTTGGGAGCCGAAGCTGAACAGGCTCACCTTTCCTTTTTTAACCGTGATGGTCACCAGGTCCGAGAGATCCTGGTTTCCGGCGGTATCGACGGCCCGGGCCTGCAGGGTGTGTTGTCCGAGCGTTTGGAAAGTCCAGCTCAAGGAAATGTTGGCGCTGGGAACCGCAGGGCTCAGTATTTGGCTCGCCACCTGGACTCCGTCCGCCAGCAGGTCCACCCTCTGAACTGCGATATTGTCGGTCGCCGATATATTGACAGACACTTTCTTGCGCGTGGAGCCGCCCGTAGGAGAAAGGATCGTGGCGATTGGAGGGATGGAGTCGCTGACGGTCGTGAACGTGAAGTTTTCCGAGACCGCCAGGTTTCCGGCCGCGTCGCGCGACTTCACCCTATAGTTGTAGGTCGTGTTGCTCGATA
>JACQPI010000215.1 GCA_016207585.1 Elusimicrobiota bacterium
CGTTTGCAGCAGCCACCAGGCGGCGCAGCGGGACCCGTTGGCGCAGAAGGCGGCGGATCCATCGGCGTTGTGGTAGCTCAAACGCCCCGATCGACTCACTATCAGCAGCCCGTCCGCGCCGATCGAGCGGCGCCGCAGGCAGAGCCGCTTGGCTAACCGAGCGGCGGGAACCTTCGCGCTGCCGAGCCAATCTTTTTGGAGAAGGATGAAATCGTTGCCCGCGCCGGACATTTTTACGAACGGGAGACGCCTCATGAGGCGATCACGGACTCAGCGGTACTCTCTCGAGTCGAGGAGAGGGGGAGCTTCCCCGGAGGCGCCCCAGTCCATCTTTAGGATCATGGCGGTCGCGATGCGGGCGATGAAGGGCGCTTCCCGATGTTTGGATGCGGCGAGTTCGAGGTCCCTGCGAGCCGTCGCCTTGTTGTATCTCCGTAACGCGATGACGCCCCGGATCCAGAGGCCCAGGGGGTCTTGAGGAGAGAGCCGGAGCGCTCTTTGCGCCTGGGAAAGGCTTGCCTCGAGATCTCCTTCTTCCAAGAGCCATAGAGAATGCCGCAGCAAGAAATCCCCACGATCCGGCGCCTGAGCGATCGCGGAGCGCAGGGTTTCGTGAGCTTGACTCTTCAGACCCTGCAGATATTGGAACAACGCCAGAGTGGAGAGGCTATCCACGCTCCCGGGTTGCAGGGCTATGGATTCCTGAAGCGCAGCGGAGGCCGCGTTGAAATTCTGTTTCTCGGCCAGGACCTGCGCATACGCGAGCCATACCGCTGCATTCTGCGTCCATTCCTCCAGGCAGCGCCCGTAGTGTTCCAGGGCCTCTTCCAGATTGCCCTGAGCTCGTTCGATCTCGGCCAGACCGAGATGCGCCGCCGCGTTGTTGGGGTGGATGGCCAAGATGCGCTCATAAAGAGGTCTTGCGCGATCGTCGAGCTCCACGGTGTGGAGCAATCCCGCCAGATGGGAGAGTACGTTGATGTCCTTGGGAAAGAGTTCGACCGCAAGCTGAAAAACGCCGATCGCCTTGTCGGTCTGTTCCCGCTGCTGATAGCTTCCGCCCAGCAGGGTATAGGCGACTACGATGTCTTTGCGGCGCATTTTATGGATATTGGATTCCGATAATTGCTTGATGACGTCCTCGTACTTGCGGCCGTCGAACAACTTCTGGACCGATTCCAGAGAGACCGAAGGAGCGCGGTTCAGCCATCCGGCGAGGGCGCGGCCGGGTGAAGAGAGCTGGGTGAGCATTAGAACCGGCAAGAGGATTTTTCGAACGAGGGTGTTCATCGGGGCTGGAGCCACAGCTTCCAAAGTTGGGGGAGGGCCTGCACTATCAGGCTGCGCTGGGCCTCGAATAGTTTGGCCTTCATCGCCATTCGTCCCTTGCGCATCGCCTCGTCTACGCGCCAACTCTGGTAAAAATGGATATCTCCAACCGGAGAATCCACCGCGATATCCGCCTGGCGGCGTTCCTCTTGCGCCAGCAACGCGCCGCGAATGTCGATCACCTGCTGCAGAGCGAACAGAACGTTGGTCAGCTGTGTTTTCGTGTAGTCCCCTTCGGTGACGCTGGCGAGAACCCATTGCGCTCCCAGGAGTTTGGCGGCGTTGACCGGAATATAGTCCACGACGCCTCCGTCCACAAGATAGCGATGGCGGTATTCTACCGGCGCGAAAAGGCCGGGAAGAGTCATACTGGCTCTGACCGCCGGGGCCACGGGGCCCTCGCGAAATATGATGGGTTCGCCGGTCTTGATATCCATGGCGACGCACGCGAACGGCTTGGCCAGCTGGTCGAAAGTCTTGTCCCCGATCGTTTCGCGGATGAACCGCTCCATCTTTTTCGTCGACATGAGTTGATCCGCTAGGACCAGCTGCAGGAGCCGGTAGCTGCTCAGGTCGGTTCCGGTGCCGAAGTGGAGCGCGTGACGCAGCTCGAGGAGCTTGGGCATCGGCATCCCGCTGGAGTAAATCGATCCGATGATCGCTCCCATCGAGGTGCCGGCCACGACGTCCACGGGGAACCCCGCCTCATCGAGCACCTGCAGAACGCCCAAATGAGCCCCTCCGCGGAAACCCCCCCCGGAAAGCGCCACGCCCACCTTGGGGCGCTGCCCAGGGGGCATCGCCCGGATTTCCCTCCAAAGATGTTCCCGCAGCAGGGCGTCGTGAATGGGTTCCGCCGCGGCGGCCGGGCGGAAAAAACAGGCGGCGGCGAGGGCCGCTAGGGTCGCGGCGCGGATTGCCGACCGGAGGACGTTCATGACGCGAGGCTCAGTATTCCGGGCCGAGCCGGCGTCCAACGGCACGCTCCAGTTTCGAAACCGCCACGAGGTGCTCCATGACGGCGCCCAGGTAGCGCTCCTGCGCGTCGAGATATGCCGGCTGGGCGCGGATGGCCGCCGGACCCCCGCGCTCCCCGGCCGACTGCGCGAGCTCCTTGATGCGGAGGTATTCCTTTTCCCGAAGAGGCCATTCCGTCTGCCAAAATTGGAGGTCCTCGTAAGCCTTTCGAACCTCCAGGCGCACGCGGTCCTGGCTGTCGGCCCGAAGGATTTCTCCCTGCCGCTTCTCGGCGCGCTTTTGCCGGATCTGAGTCCAGAAGTCGAAGGGGAATGGAATGCGCAGTCCGAGAGTGGCGTCCCAGTTATTTTGCTTGATGGGGAAGCGATTGTCGGTGATCTCGTAGTTGCTGGCGAGGATGATGGTCGGAAACCGCCGGCCCGAAGCTAGGTTTACCGCGATATCCTCCATTTTTGCCTTGTAAATTTCGGATTGGAGTTCCGGGCGCATTTCCATAGCCCAGATCAGAAGTTTATGGAGGTCCGTCGTGACCGGTTGCGTTTCCAGCGTTCCGAGAACGCGAACCGGGGTATCCAACTCCAGATTGAGAGTCTTGCGGAATTCCAGAAGTTCCAACTCCGCGGCATGGAGAGCCTCGGCCTCCCGCGAGCGCAGCTGCGCGACCCAAGCCTCGGCCTCCACGCGTTCCCACCCTGAAAAATCGCGCGAGAGGCGGGTCTGGACGGCTCGGAGGCGTTGTTCCGCGGCGGCGAGGCGCTCCTGCGCGTGCAGAAGCTGAAAAAACGCGCGCCGCGTGCCGTGGGCTGTATCCAGCCGGACCGCTTCATATTGCGTTTGGGCCTGCTTGAGGGCCGATTGAGCCAAGCGAAAGAGATTGATCGTCTTGCGGCCGTCGTAGAGAGTTTGCGTCAGGTAGGCGCGTCCCGAGTAAATGTAGTTGCGGTCGGAAGGGAATAGAAGTATGGAATGTAGCTCGGGAGCCAGGGCGAAGGGATACCGGGACTCGTAGCGGGTCCCGCTCGCCTGGAGACCGACCTCCGGGAAAAAAAGGAATTTTGCCTCCTGGACGCGTTGCTGGGCGATGAAAACGTTCTGCTCCGCGGACAACAGGGCCGCGCTGTTGAGGAGGGCCAGACGCTGGGCCTCTTCCAGGGTGAAGGTCCGCTCTATTCCGGACGGCTGGGCTCGCGCAGTCCCGGTCTTTCCCGAAAGCGGCGGCGCCGCGATGGCGCACGATGCCAGCGCTAATCGAGCGAGGCGGCCGGGTCGTGAATATCTCATCACTACGTCCATGGCGGCAGTCGGGGCGCGCAGAAGATCAAACTCGGAAGCCGGCGGTAATATGTTCCAGCTCGGATTTAAGGGATAGCAGCTCCTCCCTCAGCCCTGCTTGGGCTTCCCCGGCAGGGTGGTTCTGGATAAACTGCGTGATCTTTCCACCCAGCCGCCTGGCCAGGGTGCGGTCTTTCTGAACCAGGAGCTGCAGATTCGTGACCATCGCGTTAAACTCTTCCTGTAACTCCAAGAGCTCGTCTCCGGTTCGAAGCGAAACGCGATGAGTGAGGTCTCCCGCGCCGACGACCTGCGTCGATTTTTCAAACCGGTAGATGGGTCCCGCGAGGCGATGGGAGAAGAATATGGAAACGAGAGAAATGATTCCGAAAAATAGAATCAGCTTTACGAGGATCATGGATTGGATTTGGCTCAGCAGCGGCTCCAGCGCGGGATTGTCCAGCAGGGCGATCTTGTACATGGTATAGAACGTGTCGCCGCTGGCGATGAGCGTGATCGCCAGGGCGCTGATCAGGATGAGCGCGATGTATCTGATCTGGAGGGATTTTTTGACCAAAACGGTGCGCCGTTGGTACTGGGAGGGGGGCGGCGTGGGTTGGGCGGGAGTCATCGGGAGGAGACGGCCTTGGGATCGTTGTGCCTATGTTGCGACTGCTGTGGGCGCGGATACATGAGCACGTCCAGCAACTCCAGCCACTCCGGGGGCACGGTCTTCAAGACGCCCGTGGCCTCCTTGAGGGGGACCGCGGCCACCTGATTGCCTCGCAGGGCCACCATGACCCCAAATTGGCCTTGATGGGCGTATCGGATCGCCTGGACGCCGACGCGCGTCCCCAACATGCGGTCGAACAGCGTCGGGGGGCCTCCTCGCTGGATGTGGCCGATCACGGCGGCGCGGGTTTCGACGCCGGTTTCTTTCTGGACCAGGTTCGTCAGCCGCTCGGCGACGCCGCGCTCTTTCAGGATCATGTGGCCGAACTCGTCGAGCTTCTCCTCTTTCCGGGAGCCATCCGGCATCTCGATCGCTTCGCTGGCCACGATCAGGGCGACGCCCTTGCGCGCGTGGGCCGCCTTCAGGCGCTCCGTCATGTCCCGGATGTCGACGGGCCTCTCCGGAAGGCATACGTAGTCCGCCCCGGACGCGATGCCGGTGAAGAGCGAGACCCAGCCGGCGTGGCGCCCCATTACTTCGAGCACCATGATGCGGCGATGGCTGCGCCCCGTGTCCAAGAGGCGATGCGCCGCGTCGACCGCGATGGTCACGGCGGTATCGAAGCCGAAGGTGGAGTCGGTGGCCGAGAGATCGTTGTCCATCGTTTTGGGGACTCCGACGACGGGAAGCTTGTGATCCTCATGAAGTTTGGCGGCCACCCCCAGGGTATCCTCGCCGCCCATCGCGACCAGAGCGTCGAGGCGCAGTTTCCGGAAATTCTCGATGCAGCGCGCGACTCCGTTTTCCTTCTCTTGCTTGTACGGGTTCGTTCGGGAGGTTCCCAGGAGCGTGCCCCCTTGCCCGACAAGTCCCTCGACGTCCTCACGGGTCAAGGGGCGAGTATTCTCCTGGATAAGCCCTTTCCACCCATCGAGAATGCCGATGCATTCATGTCCGAGCTGGGTCGCCTGCAGCACCGCTGCGCGGATCGCGGGGTTCAGGCCGGGGCAGTCGCCGCCGCCGGTCAATAGCCCGATTCGCTTGACCATCAATAGTCCCCGTGCGTTTCCGGGGCCCGGGCCGCCTTGGAGTCCTTGTCAAGGTACCAATCGGATCGGACCGCCGCCGCCAGATCGGCGGGGCTCAGGCTGTAGCGATTTGTCCAGGGCGTCGCGCGGCCGTCGACGAGCTTGTTGAGCGTTTGCATCCGCGGGATGCCGGTCGTCTTCAGGAACAGGGCTCGGGCGGTCGCGTCCGGCGCGTCGAAATACTCATTGAAGATCGCGCGTCCGGCCATGTAGCCGCTCGCCCCGCCCGTCATGGCGAGTTCCACCTGTTTCACGAAGAGTTCGAATTTTTCCCCCGCGGAGAGCAGGACCCAGGGGCGCCGGGCCGCCTCGTTGAGGCGGCCGATGTTTTCCCGCAGGGCTGTTTCGGACTCGCCGCGGATATCCCCGGGAAACTCGAGTTTCAGGATGTCCGTGTGCGGACCGATCAACCGCGTCGCTTCGAGGATGTTTTTGACCTTGCGGGCTTTGTAACCGGGGGAGCCTTTGTCCTCCCCCTTCCGGGGGAACGAGAGTTCCTCGGTCATCAGAAGGATATCCGCCTCCTCGCAGGCCTTGGACACTTTTTCCACGAATCCGATCTGCGTCTTGACGTTGGCCGCGTCGTCGGTGTCGATGTAAACCAGAAGTTTTACCGCCGCCGCTCCCATCTTCTTGATTTTTTCCGCGTTCCAGCCGGGTTCGTATTCGGCGGGGAGGCCGGCATCCCGCGAGGCCTCGACGCGGACGATGAGCCCCGCTCCTTTCGGCAGGGAGAACGAATTGAGCGCTTGGCGCGCGCCGAAGTTGATATCGAGCAGCACGGCGCCGGCGTGCTCCCCCAGAACGCGGACCATCTCCAGTTTCGTATCGCGGATTTCCTCGTAGGAGGGTTCCGCCGGCCTGCCGGCTTTTTCATGCATCGCGCGCAGGGCCTTCTTGAAGGAATTGGATTGATCCAGGGCCAGAACCTTGAAGCGGCCGTTCGGGTCGGTGATGTGACGCAGGCCGGTCAATTTGCCGGGCGTCAGGTTGAGAAAGTGATCGCGCAGGGAAGTCGGTTTTTCTACGGCCGTGGCGCTTGTCATCGTGCGGTGCCTCCAGTTTTTCTATACGGGGGCGGAGCGCCCGCTCCCGCGGTTCATCCTTTAAAAATTTCCCGTGTACTTGAACATCGCCACGCGTTCGGGTCCCCTGGAGACTCCATTGGGATAGTCTCCGCTCTGGCCGATGCCTCGGACCGCGAAGTCCAGGTGAAACGCCGGGCTGATGTAGAACCGTATGCCGGAGTTGAATCGGCTGTCCACGTAGTTTTGAATATTGTCCCATTCCGCCATCAATAGAACCCTGTCCTCGATGTTGACGCTGAGGCCCATGGCGCCGAAGATCGCGTTGGAATTGAAGTCCGAGATGTTGGCGCCGCCGTGCGCCTGTAGACCGGGAAGACCGATCTCCTGGCTGCCGATGACGTAGAGGCCGCGTTGCCGCTGGTTGTATTTGAGGTCCTGGCGGTTGTACAAGTACCCTTGCCCGTCGAATCCGATCGCGAAAGCCGGAATCACCCGGTCTCCGTCGTAGAACCTGAATTTCACCTGGAGGTCCGGGCGCGTGATTTGGACGGGAGTTCCGGTGCCGATCAGTTTGTCCACGTTCAACGAAGTGCCGATGTTAAGCCGCTGAAATATCCCGAAGTTGGCCCATCCCACCACGCCGCCGTTGGAATAAAAACGCGTTCGCGCGGAATACCCGCCGTAATCCAGGACGCCCGCCGTCGGAAGATCGACGAGCTCGATGTCGGGTTGCAGCAAGCCCAGGTCCCGGTCGGTTTTTTCCGCGGACCCGAGGGTGCCCCTGGAGACGACGGAGTCGTCGCGCTGCGCGCTCGCTCCGGCACTGAGCCAGACGAGCGCCGCGGTCGCGGCCAGGGCCGCCCGAAAAGGTCTCATGGGGAGCGTTGCCGAGGCTTCGACGGCGCCGGCACCGGAGGAGGCGGCTTGATCCCGAAACGAACCCTGATTTGAGCCAGGCTCATGAGGATCATCTGCTGCACGCCGATGTCCTTCTCGGACTGCAGGGCGCGCTCCAGGGCCGCCAGCGCCTTATCCTTGTCGCCGACCGTTCCAAGCAGCAGCGCCGCGTCACGGCGAAGGGCCGGTTCCGGGTCTTGCAGAAATTTGAAGCCGAGCGGGAGCCCCGACGCGTCCCCGAGGCGTCCCAACGCGATGGCCGCTTGGAGCTGAACCTGGGGGGCGGCGTCGCTTAGGGCCGATTTGATATCCGCCGCGACGGAGCGGTCGCCTAGGGTCCCGAGGGATTTCACGGCTTCCTGCCGCACTCCGGCATCGGCGTCCTTCAAGGATTTGCGCAGAGCCGCCGCGACTTCCGGTTTGCCGATCAACCCCAGTGAAACGGCGGCGAGCCGGCGCATCTCGACATTCTTGTCCTGGAGCGCGGAGGCGAGAGCCTCCACTCCTTTCGGCGCCCGCACGATGCCCAGCGCCCTGGCGGCCGCGAAACGGACCCCGTCGTCTTCGTCCTTGAGCGCCTTAATCAGCGCCTCTTGGGTGGATAAATCGGCCAGCAGGGTCAAGGCGACCGCGGCGCTTTGACGGACCTGGCGGTCCGCATCCTCGATGAGTAGTTTGGCGATTTGCGGCGCCGTTTGCCCGGCCCTAAGGACTCCCAAGCAATCCACGGCGATGGCCCGGACGAATGGATTTTCGTCCTGCAACCGCTCGAGAACCGCCGGGATCGCTCGGGGGTCCCGGTATTGGCTCAGATCGTCGATCGCCTTGCGCCGCGCCATGGGATCCTTGCTCTTGAGCCGATCAATCGCCGCCGGAACGGGGTCTTTGGCGGGACGCGCGCTAGGGGACTCTTGAGGGTTTACAAGGGCAGGTAGGGCCGATAACAGAAAAAAACATAAAAACACGCTCATAACTCAAGCTAATCCGATTCTACCTTTATGCGTTAGTCTCCTGCAAGAACTTCGGCGACAAGTTGGTTTAAAGCCTGCAGGGTGAACGGTTTTTGAATGACGGTCATGGCTCCCGCCAGAAGGGCGACGCCCTTTTCCTTGTCCGTGTCGCGGCTTGTCATGATCAGTATCTTTGGGGCGTTGTTGCCCAGCTTGGACGTGATCTCGCTCGCGACGTGATAGCCGTCGATGTAGGGCATCATCACATCGAGCAGGGCCATGTCCAGAGATTCGGTCGAGGCGATCTGTAGGGCGTCCTTGCCGTTGGCGGCGGGGAAGACCTGATATCCTTGAAGCGTCAGATTCATCTTGATCAAATCCAGTAAATCCGGATCGTCGTCCGCGACTAGAATGCGCTTTCGATCTGCCATGCTTTTTCTCCTACGGTATTCTCGATCTCGTCCAAAAGTTTCCCGCCCAAACTCACCGTCGCTTCCGTTTCGACCGTCGCGACGCTCTGCGAGGGGGTGGTCAGCCGCAGTTCGACCGGGCAGGCGCCCGGATGTTTTTCCAGGACCTGCCGGAGCGTCTTGAGGCGCGACTCTTCCAGGGCGGCGGTGGAGAACGAAAGGACAAGCCGTTTTCCCCATCGCGCAAGCGCCTCGTCGAGCGAATAAATCTCTTCCGCGATCAGTTCCGGATTGCCGTCTTCTCCCCTGAAACTGAGACGGCCCGATGCCGTCACGATCGTATTGGCGTGCACGCGTTTGCCCAGTCCAGATGCGTAGGCGCGGGGGAACACGAGCAGCGCGATTTCTCCCGTCAGGTCCTCCAGGGCGACGCGGGCCCAGGGCTCGCCGCTTTTCTTGGTCGTCATGCGCTTGACCTGAGTGATCAGGCCGGCGATGCGGACCGTCGTGTTCATGTCGGCGCGCAAGGACTCGATGGTGTGCGTGCAGACCGCTTGGAGGCGCTCCCGGTGACGCAGCAGGGGATGCCCGGAGAAGTAAAATCCCAGCATCTCCCGTTCCGCCTTGAGCAGATCGTGTTCGTGGAGGGGCTCGACGGCGACCGTCGCCGCGGAGCGGCCGTTGGACGAGGCGGGCCCATCGAGGAAAAGCAGGCCCTGGCCGCGATGCAGGTCTTCTTTGATTTTGGATTGACGGCTCATGGTCGTTTCCAGAGCCGCCTGCAGAAAAGCCCGCGTGTGCCGGATGCCATGGCCCTCGCCGAGGGCGTCCATCGCTCCGGCCTTGATCAACGATTCGATCACTTTTCGATTGGCGGCCCGGAGGTCCACCCGCCGGCAGAAGTCGTCGAGCGAGGGGAAAGCCCCTCCGGCGGCGCGCGCCTGCACGATCGACTGCGCCGCGGCCTCGCCGACGTTCTTGATCGCCGTGAGGCCGAAACGGATGGCCTGGTCGCGGATCGAAAAGCGCGCTTCGGAATGCTGGACGTCCGGCGGAAGTATCTCCATTCCCATCGCCTTCGCTTCGTTGAGATAGGTCACCAGGCGGTTTTCCTTGTCTTCAACGAGCGCGTTGTGGCCGATTTCGGAAGTGAGCAGGGCCGTCATGTATTCCAAGGGGAAATTCGCTTTGAGATAGGCGGTTTGGTAGGCGACTAGGCCGTAGGCCACGGAGTGGGATTCATTGAAGCCATACCCGCCGAACTGGACCATTTGGTCGTAAATCTTGCTCGCGATCTTTTCCGCGACGGCGTTTTCCCGGCAGCCCTTCAGAAAATCGGCCCGCAGCGCCTCGGCGGCCGTTTTGTCCTTTTTTCCCATGGCCTTGCGCAGGCCGTCCGCTTGTCCGGGAGTGAAGCCGGCCAGGACCTTGGAGATTTCCATCACCTGCTCTTGATACACAAGGCAGCCGTACGTATCGGAGAGGATGGATTTGAGACGCGGATGCGCATAGGCGATCTTCTTGGTGCCGTGCTTGCGCGCCACGAAATCGTCCAGCATGCCGCTTTGCATGGGGCCGGGGCGATACAGGGCGACCAAGGCGACCGTATCGCTGAACTCGGTCGGTTTGAGCCTGCGCACGAGGTCCCGCATGCCGTCCGATTCCAGCTGGAACACGCCGAGCGTCTTGCCGGCCCGCAGGAGCTCGAAGGTTTTCGGATCGTCCAGGGGGATCGTTGCGATATCAAAGTCCGGGCGGCCTCCCCGGCGGATGCTTTCGACCGCGCGCTCCATGATGGAGAGGTTGCGAAGGCCCAGGAAATCCATCTTGAGCAGTCCGAGCTTGGGAAGGGTATCGCCGTCGTACTGGGTCGTGATCGCATCGGAATGAGTCCCGACCGCGAGGGGGGCGTAGTTGATGACCGCCTCTTTCGTTATGACGATGCCGGCGGCGTGGACGCTGGTATTGCGCTTAAGGCCCTCCAGTTTTTGAGCCAGATCCATGAGTTTTTTCTTGCGGGGGTCTCGGATCAATTCCTGGAGTTCGGGGTTGGCCTGCAGGGCCTGATGCAGCGTCTTCCCGAAGGGAATCTGCTTGGCGATTTGATCCACCTCGGAGAGGGGAATCGCCAGCACCCTGCCGACGTCGCGGATCGCGGCGCGCGCGGCCATCGAGCTGAAGGTGATGATCCGGGCGACGTTCGATTCGCCGTATTACTTACGGACATACTCGATCACCCGCTCGCGGCCCTCGTCCGAAAAATCGATGTCCAAGTCCGGCATGGACCTGCGATCGGGGTTTAAAAATCGCTCGAACAGGAGGTTGTGTTGGATCGGGTCGATCGTCGTGATATCCAATGAGTAGGAGACCAGGGCGCCGGCTCCGGAGCCCCGGCCGGGACCGACGGGAATCGCCTGGGACTTCGCGTAGCGGATAAAATCCCAAACGATGAGGAAATACCCGGAAAACCCCATCCTGCGTATCACCGAAAGCTCGTAGTCCAGCCTCTCCCGATACCGCGAATCCCCGGCCCTTCCCAGGCGCTCCAGCCCCTGGCGGCACAACTCCTCCAGGTAGGAGTCCTGGGTCCGCCCCTCCGGGACTTCATAGCGGGGAAGATACAGCTGCTTCATGTCGATCGCCACCCGGCACATCTCCCCGATCTTCAAGGTATTCGAGAGGGCTTCCGGCGCGAAGTGAAAAATCTTGGCCATCTCCTCCGCGGTCTTGAGGTAGAATTCGTGACTCTCGAAGCGAAGGCGGTTGGCGTCCTCGATTTGCCGCCCCGTGGAAATGCAAATGCGGGCGTCATGGGCGTCCCAATCGGAGGGTTCGGGATAGTGGCAGTCGTTGGTCGCGACGAGGGGTATCTGGGTGCGCTTGTGGATCTCCAGGAGTCCCTGCAGGACTTGGCGCTGCTTCTCCAGGCCGTGGTCCATGATTTCCAGATAGAAGCAGTCCGGGTCCAGGAGGTCCCGATAGTGGACCGCCAAGTCCGTCGCGGCTTTGAGGTTTCCCGAAAGGATGAGCTGGGATATCTCGCTCTTGAGGCAGCCCGACAGAACGATCAATCCCTTGGCGTGCCGAGCCAGGAGCTCCTTGTCGATGCGCGGATCGTAGTAAAACCCCTCCAGGAAGGCCCGCGAGGATAGGGACAGTAGATTCTGATACCCCTGATTGTTCATTGCCAGCACGGTCAGGTGGCAGTTTTCCTTTTGGGACCCGGCGCGGTCGGTCCGGGAGCCCTTCGCCAGATACATCTCGCAACCGAGGATCGGCTTCAGGCCGACCGCGTTGCATTGGGAGTAGAACTCGATCGCCCCGTAGAGATTGCCGTGGTCCGTGATCGCCAAGCCGCGCGCGCCGGCGCGCGCCAGGTGTTTGAGAATTTCCGACGGGTTGCCGTCGTGATCCGTGAAGCGCGTGATGCCGTCCAGCAGGGAATATTCGGAGTGGTTGTGCAGATGGATGAACTCGGGTCTGTCGCTCATGGGAATGCTATAATGCCGACGTGAATTCCCCGGGACTTTTGGAGACGTTCGTCCGTCGGAAGAAAATCTACAACGGGCGCGCCGTCAACTTCGTCGTCGACCAGATCCGGCTGCCCGATGGGCGCGCGGCCGAGCGCGAATACCTGGACCATCCCGGGGCGGTCGGCGTCCTGCCGTTCCTGGACGCCGACACGATATTGTTGGTGAGGCAATACCGGTACCCGGTGCGAAAAATCACCTACGAGATCCCCGCCGGCAAGCTCGACCCCGGGGAATCCAGGTCCGCCTGTTTGCGGCGGGAACTGCTGGAAGAAACGGGGCATCGCGCTCGACGCGTCCGGCCCTTGATTTCCTATTGGCCTACTCCGGCGTTCTCCGATGAAATTTTGCATCTTTACGCGGCGGACGGGCTGGTCGCGGGGCCGACCTCTCCCGATGACGACGAATTTATAGAAGTGGTCCGCATGCCTTTTCGCCGGGCGTTGGATTGGGTATTTTCGGGAAAAATCCGCGACTCCAAGACGGTGATTGCGCTTTTGACCACCCGCGCGCTGAGAGACGTTTAATGTTCGATGCAACGCAAGATTATAGCAATTTCTCCGCTAACCTGAGGCCATGAATCCCGAGGAGATTTCGGTCTGGGTCCCGTTCCTCAAACGCAGTCTCCTTTTTAGGGATCTATCCGCCGAGGAGCTGGAAAAGGTGGCGGTCCGACTGCAGCCGCTTTCCTTGCCCAAGGGAGCCGTTTTGTACTCCCGCGGGGACGCGGGGGACGCCTTCTACCTGATTACCTCCGGCCAGGTCCGGCTTTTTTCCGAACGAGGCGGACGAGAGGTGCTGACCGCTTTCCTGGGACGCGGCGATTCCTTGGGAGAGCTTTCCTTGCTGACGGGCGAGCCGCGGTCCGTGACGGTCAAGCTGGACGCGACCTCCGAGTTCCTCGTGCTGTCGAAAAAAGATTTCGAGGAAGTGGCGCGCGGGAACCCTTCGATCCTCATCCACCTGTCCAGGCTCATCGCGCAACGGATGATCCATTCGACCCAATCGCTGGAGACGAGGCAGGCGCTGCGCCGGGAGCTCTTGGTGTCGTCGAGCGCCCTCGCACCGTCGATGCATGAGATGTTCTTGACGCGGCTGGCCTTGGGCTTGGCCGAGGAGACGCGGCGACGCATACTCCTGGTCGATATGGGCCCGCAGTGCGGATCGTTGGCGCGTTCTCTCGGAATGAAGCCGATACTGACCAGCGAGGCGATGCTCCGGGAGCAGGACCTGCGCAATCCCGATATCCTGAGCCAATTGGTGTGCGAGCACCCCTCCGGACTGCAGGCGCTGAGCCTTCCGGTCTCCGTTTTCGGAGGTCGCCTGTACCGGGGAATCTTCTTGTTCCTCAACCTGCTGCGCGACTACAACGATTATGTCCTGGTATCCCTGGGGGACTCCCTGGGCGACGTGGAAAAGTCCATCTTGGAGGAGGCGGATGGGTGGCTGCTGCTGGGATGCGCGTCGCGGCGCGAGACGTTCGCGAGGCTCGAGACCGAGATGAAAGCCGTTTCCCCGGAGAAGAAGCACTGGTTCAGGATTTGGTGCGGGACCCTGCGACCTTCGGAGGTGTTGGCCTTGCCGCAGGAGGCGTCGATGGTGGTGCCGTGGCCGGACGAACTGACGACGCAATACGAGCGGAGGCAGTCCGCGCAACAGGCGCTGGAACAGTTCCCTAAATCGGCGCGGGGAATCCGGCGGGTCGCGCGGCGGCTCGGAGGGGTCAGCGTCGGGCTTGCGATGGGCGCCGGCATGGCGCTCGGCTATTCCCTTATCGGAATTTTGAAGGGGCTCAAGCGCGCGCGCGTCGAGGTGGACTGGGTCGCGGGGACCTCCATCGGCTCCCTGATCGGCGGATTCTACGCTCTGGGCCTGGAGCCCGAGGATATCGAGGATATCGCCTTGCGCGTCGATAAGGCCTGGGTTTACGAAAACCTATTTTGGGACCTGACGATTCCGCGGGCGGGTATTTTCGCCGGCACGACGCTCTACCGATTCATCCGATCCTATTTCGGGGAGAAGGAATTCCACGAGATGGAAATCCCTTTCGCGTGCGTGGCCACGGATATTGAAACCGGGGAGCGCGTCATACTTCGGGAGGGACGCGTGGCCGAAGCGATTCGCGCCTCGTGCGGAGTCCCCTTGCTTTTGGCGCCGTTTCAGCACCAGGGACGTTTTTTAGTCGATGGAGGGCTGGTAGAGCCGGTTCCCTCCCGAGTCGTTTCCCAAATGGGGGCGGACATACTCATCTCGGTCAACTTGACTCTGCCGACGTTCAAGCGCAAGCGGACGACTCATCCGGCGTCTTCTAAAACGGGGCTCTTGGCCGAGCAACTCAAGGAGTTGGGGCTTCCCGAGGCTCTTCAAGCTCCCAATATGCTGCAGGTCCTCTTTCAAATGATCTACGCGATGGAATATGAAATCGCCCAGTCCAGGCTGGACCCCGTCCATGTCGTGATCCAGCCCGAGGTGGCCTCTTTTTCCTGGACCGAGCTCCACCGGGCCCGGGAGATCATCGAACGGGGGGAACGCGCCGTCGAGGAGGCGTTGCCGAAAATTCGGGCCCTTTTGCCGTATTTCAGGCAGGGCGAAGGGGCTTCCGGCAGCCGGTCTCCCGCGAGCTGAGGCGATGAAACCGGAATTCTTCAGTTGCCGGATTTACGGCGTTTTGCAGCGAGAGAATCGGATATTGATGACTCGCAGCGTATTCATCGCCAGGGAATTCGTGAATTTTCCGGGAGGGGGCGTCGAGCTGGGGGAATCCCCCGTGCAGGCTTTGCGGCGGGAGTATCTGGAAGAAACCGGGATATCCATCCGTCCCATCCGGCTTTTGTACGCCAGCGAAGGCCTGCATGTCTCCAGCCAGCGCCCGATGCAGATCGTCAGCATCTATTGGTTGGTCAGGAAGCTGGGCGGGAGGCTGCGCTTAAGCGGGAATCAGGACGATGTTTTGCATCTTTTTTGGGCGCCTATTCGAAAGGTTCCCATGGACGAAATGTTTCCCTCCGACCTGGAGTTCGCCAGGCGCCTGCCGAGCCTTCTCAAGGCATGAGCTCCAAAACTTCGGCTGGTTCCCGATCGTCCCAGCCGATCCCGGTGTGGGTCCTGGTCGGGGCGTGCGCATTCCTGCTCTGGCAGGGAATCGATCTGCATAGGTATGTCAGAACGGATACCCGTCCTCCGGCGTGGGACCAGGCGGTTCATTTGGAAACCGCTTGGGACTATAGAGAGGCGATTCGGGAGGGACGGTGGACCGCCCCCCTCCATATGGCTCCCAAGCCCGGCATGCCTCCGTTTCCTCCCTTTTATTACCTGGCGCTCATGTTCACTTACGGAACGTCTGATCCAGCGGGGGTGGCGTTGTGGCTTAACTGGATTTACTTGGCGATTTTGTGCGGAGCTCTCTTGGCGATCGCGCACCGATTCAAACCGGACGGGACCGCTTTGGCCGCGGTCGTGCTATTCGCGGGGGCTCCGGCGGTTCAGGAGGCATGCCATACGCAGCTGATGGATCTCTCGGTCGCGGCGTGGGCCGCGGTCGCCTATTGGGCTCTTTTGAGATCGGAACGATTCAGCCGATGGGACGGGTCGGCGTTTTTTGCCTTGGCGTATGTCGTCGGGATGCTGCATAAATGGAGCTTCTTCAGCTACCTCGCCCCCGCCTATTGGATCGGATTGGAAGCGGCGTTCGATCCGGCCCGACGGAAGAAGGTGTTGGCGGCGGGCGGCATCGTTTTGGCGGGACTTGGCCCATGGTATCTCGCTAATTTGCCTGTTTTGTTCCCACGTCTCATCGAAGCCTCCGCGGACAACGCCGTCGTTTTTTGGAAAGGGGCGGCGTTTTTCCAGTATTTCAAGAATCTTCCCGCCGAGATGGGCCCATGGCTTTGGCTCTTGGGTTGCGTAGGACTGGCGATGCCGTTTGCCGCCAGGCGGCGGGACCAGGTTTGGATACCAGCAATGTGGTTTTTGACGTCTTATGTATTCTGGGCGATCGTTCCGAATCGTCAAATGAGGTTTTTGTTGGCGGGGCTTCCTCCATTGGCGATCGCTGCGGCGTGGCCATGGCCGAGGCGATGGATATGGGTCTTCGCGGGGTTGCAGTTCCTTTCCGCCGCTAACTTTACACGGGCATGGATCAAGCCCTTCTCCGTGCCGGTTCCCGGGCTCAACGTGCAATTTTTCCCCGTGCAACCGCCGCGAGGGGAGGATTGGAAGCTTGCCGAGGTGTTGAGGGCTGCCGAGCGACTCCACCCTCCCGAGCGCCCTTTTTCGAATCTCACCCTGGTCGCCAACGACGCGTGGTTCAACGGGCCTAATTTCAATTGGGCCGTCAAATGGCTGGGGTTGCCGCATGTGCGCATTCGCGGGGTCAATCGCCGTCTATGCGAATTCTCGGAATTTGTGGCGCTGAAACAGGGCGTCTTGGGGCCACCCGGCGTCATTTCTGGATTGCCGGAAGCCGAAGCGATTATTCGGAATCCCAAGGGATGGTTCCCTCGCGCGTATGCCCCGGTCCGGCAGTGGGGCTTGCCCGACGGGTCCGTGGCCGTTCTGTACCAGCAGCGCCGAGCAAAGAAGGCTCCGTTCTCCGGATCCGAGTTCGCATTTCCCAAGTACACCGCGGCGACGGGCGCCTTTTCGGCTCGGAACCTGCGGATATCCCTGGGCGGATGGGATCCCGCGCGCGCGGTTTATCCGTCGGCTTCGGCGACCGCGGATTCGGTGGAACTTCGAGGATTGACCGTGGAGGGACTTCGAGTGGGGTTGGAGGACTTACGAATCGTGCCGGCGGGCGGCGCGCCGTCCCGCGCACCATGGGCGGACGTACGGTTGTTGCGGATGGAAACGCTGCGCGTGCGGCATCTCGAAATCACGGCCGCCGGCTTGCGGAAATTCCTGCAAAAACGAGTTCCGGGGCTGCTCGTGAGCAACGTGACATTGCAAGACGGGATCGATGTCTCGGGAAAATTCAAGTCGATTCCCTTTTCGGTGTCGATGGAGATTTCGTTGGCTCGGCGGCGAGAGCTGGTTTTCGTCCCTCGGCGACTCCGTGTGGGGCCGATCTCTCTTGGATCGAGGTTGTTGGGGCCGTGGGCGACGCTGCGAGTTTCCCTGGACCCCAATCCGGAAACCCCTTTTGTCATTGATATCCCTCGCCTAAAATTGGCCGAGAACCGTCTCGTCATCGGCTCGAAGGATGCGCCGTGAATGAACTCGCCTCCGGCGCACATGATATAATGGCTCGAAAAAGAGAGGAACCGTCCATATGAAAACCCACAGCCTAAACACTTTTAAAACGTTGTCGCCGCTGAAGGCAAAGGAAAAGACGTACGAGATATTCCATCTGGGCCGATTGGAGAAGCAGTACGCCCACATCTCGCGCTGGCCGCTCACGCTGAAGATTTTTTTAGAAAATTTATTGCGCCATGAAGACGGGCGCTTCGTGCGCTCCGAAGATATCCGAGCTTTTCTGGAGGGGCGCGTTGAAGAAGGCAGGGAGATTTACTTTATGCCGGCGCGGGTCCTGATGCAGGATTTCACGGGAGTTCCGGCCATCGTGGATTTGGCGGCGATGCGCGCCGCGGTCGAGCGCCTGGGGCGCGACCCCCGCGCGATCAATCCGTTGATTCCCGTCGATCTGGTGATCGACCATTCGGTGCAGGTCGATTTCTTCGGCTCCCTCGAAGCGCTGCGGCGCAACGAGCAGATCGAGTTTGAGCGCAATCGGGAGCGATACCGCTTCTTGAGGTGGGGGCAGGAGGTCTTCGGCAATCTGACGGTGGTGCCTCCGGGGACGGGCATCGTCCATCAGATCAACTTGGAACACACCGCCAAGATCGTTTGGACCCTTTCGGGAGAGGATCATCCGCTGGCCTTCCCGGATACGGTCATCGGAACCGACTCGCATACGACGATGATCAACGGCTTGGGCGTTCTGGGGTGGGGAGTGGGCGGCATCGAGGCCGAGGCCGCCATGCTGGGGCAGCCCTTGGCGATGTCGATTCCGGATATCGTCGGTTTCAAGTTGACCGGGCGGCTCCCTTCGGGTACGACCGCCACCGATGCGGTGTTGACCGTGACCCAGATACTCAGGGCGCGCGGCGTGGTGGGAAAGTTCGTGGAATTCTTCGGCCCGGGCTTGTCGGCGCTCAGCCTCGCCGATCGGGCCACGATCGCCAATATGTGCCCGGAGTACGGAGCGACGGCGGCCTTTTTCCCTCCGGATCGTCAGACCTTGGAGTACCTCAAAATGACCGGGCGTTCCTTGGAGCTTTTGAATCTGGTACAGGAGTACGGCCGGGCGCAAGGGCTGTTCTGCGAGGAGAATTCTCCCGCCCCCGAATTCAAGGACATCCTGGAGTTCGACCTCTCATCGATCGAGCCTTCGCTGGCCGGGCCTCGCCGGCCTCAGGATAGGATCGCCTTGAAAGACGTTCGAAAGAATTGGGATGAGACGCTTCCTTCCTTCCTGCAACAAAAGGACAGGCATGGAAACCTTCCGGCGCCGGCGGGAGCCAGGGTTGCAACGGTTTTGGAGGGCCGGCGGTTCGAGCTGTCTCACGGGGCGGTTGTCATCGCCGCGATCACCTCGTGCACCAACACCTCCAATCCCTCCGTGATGGTCGGAGCGGCTCTGTTGGCGAAAAAAGCGGTGGAGCAGGGGCTCGAGGTGAAGCCCTGGGTCAAGACCTCCCTGGCTCCGGGATCGAAGGTGGTCGCCGAATATCTTCGAAATTCAGGCCTCCTTGCGCATTTAGAAGAGCTGGGGTTTCACTTGGTCGGTTACGGCTGCACCACCTGTATCGGCAATTCCGGACCCCTGCCCGAGCCGGTGTCGCAGGCTGTCAAAGATCACAACCTGGTGGTCGCGGCGGTCCTATCCGGCAACCGCAACTTCGAGGGCCGCATCCATCCGCAGGTGAAGGCGAGCTATCTGGCGTCGCCCCCCCTCGTCGTGGCGTATGCCTTGGCGGGGTCGATGACCGTCGATTTGAATACGGAGCCGTTGGGCCTGGGGCGCTCGGGAAGCCCCGTATTTTTGCGGGACATCTGGCCCACGGCGGAAGAGATTCAACGGGTCATCGAGCAGCATGTGTCCCGCGACACCTTCTCTCGCCAGTACGCCGACGTCTATGCCGGCGATGAGGCGTGGAAATCGCTGGAGGCCCCGAACCGGGAGGTGTTCGATTGGGAGCCGGGCTCCACATACATCAAACTGCCTCCTTATTTCGAGGGGATCGAGAAAACCTTGCGATCCGGGCATGATGCGGGCGATATCCGCGGGGCGCTCGTGTTGGCGGTCTTGGGGGATTCCGTTACGACGGATCATATTTCTCCCGCGGGCTCCATCCCCAAGGATTCTCCCGCCGGCCGGTATCTTCTCGATCACGGGGTCGCGGTTCAGGATTTCAACTCTTACGGCGCTCGCCGCGGGAACCACGAGTTGATGGTGCGGGGTACCTTCGCGAACATCCGGTTGAGGAACCTGATGGTGACGGGCTCCGAGGGAGGGGTGACCTTGCTGCTGCCGGAGAAGGTGCAGACGACGATCTATGAGGCTTCTGTTAAATATAGGGAGCGCCGTGTTCCTCTCGTCGTCCTGGCCGGAAAGGAATACGGTTCGGGGTCCTCTCGGGACTGGGCCGCCAAGGGGCCCGCCTTGCTGGGAGTGCGCGCGGTGATCGCGCAGTCCTTTGAGCGCATCCATCGCTCCAACCTGGTTGGAATGGGAATACTGCCGTTTCAGTTCGCGCCCGGGGAGTCGGCGGCGTCCTTGGGTTTGACGGGCCTGGAGACGCTGGACATCGCCGGAATTTCGGGTTCGCTCAAGCCCCGGCAACAAGCGACGGCGACGGCCGTAATGAACGGCGGGAGCCGCAAGGAATTTAAAATTACCTTGCGCCTCGAAACGCCGGTGGAGGTGGAGTACTATCGTTGCGGCGGGATCCTCCCCTTCGTTTTGTGCCAGATGTTCAACGCCGCGCAAGAAATCCCGATCGAGGCATAGTGGTCCGGCGGGACTGGTTTTTTATCAAGGCGCACCTTTTCGTCCTCGTCGTTCTCTTTAGCGGCATTATCGCGCACTCCCGACGACTTCCTGGAAACTTCGGCGATATCTACAGTTATCACTACCCCTTGCGACATTTTATGGCGGCGACGCTTCAGGAGGGGCGTCTTCCCTTGTGGAACCCTCACATTTTTGCGGGTGTCCCGGCCGCGGCTAATCCTCAGTCAATCCTCTTCTATCCGTTCGCCCTGCTGCACTATATTTTGCCTCTGCCGGAGGCTTTTAGTTGGGACGCA
>JACQPI010000216.1 GCA_016207585.1 Elusimicrobiota bacterium
CCCCTAGCCTCCTCCCTCGCGCTATGCCTCATCGCGTTGTCCCCGGGCCTAGAATTCTACTCGGCGGCCGCTCAGAGTTTTCGAGGCGCTCCGGAAGGCCTGCACTCCGCTCCATCGCGTGGCACGACCGCCTCTTCCAGCGAGACTGATCCCCAGGCGATATCGCTCGAACTGTCTCCGATCGATGTACGGATGGCCCCGCCTCTAGAGCTGCCACGCCCGCAGGCACGGCGATTCTCGGAAGCGTCGCTTTATCGCGATGCGCCTCGTTCCATGGACCGGATGTCCTCCAAAACGCCACCGGCCCTTCCTCATATTAACCGGAAGGCTCCTAATCCCGACTCCGGAAGCGGCCTCCGTCCTCGCCAAGGATCGGATCGCCTTCACGTCCCGTCTCTCGCAGTACCCCTTGATCACGCCTTTTCCTCAACGCCCGATACGCCCCTGGAGGACCAGCACGCATCCGGCGGACGATTCTGGGATCGCAAAAATACCCCAACCGCGGCCGGCTCCGCGTTCGGGGTCGGAGATAATGAAACACTGGATCGACATCAACAAGTCAATGCCGTTTTGGCGGAAGCTTTTGCCGCACGCCGCTCTCCGGCCGCCGTTCAGTCGGCCCGAATCCTCTATGGAAGCGGCGCGGATATCCAAGACGGCACGGCCGGTCCGCAAGCGCCCATCTCGGCTGAATCGCAGCGCGTGCAGGAAGCCGTTGCCGACATCCGCTCGGCCCTATCCGGGCAATCCATCGAGCTCCCGGCGGTCGGGCCCATCCCCTGGGACCGGGCGTTCGGTTTCCTCAAAAGGATCGTGGCGGCCACCGTGGATTCTCCCGCCCTGCGCTACCTGAGCGTCGACAATTTCCAGGTGTCCCATATCGGTTTCTGGTTGGATCATGCGGACGCGGCCCCCTCCAAGGGAGCCGGGACCATCTATCTGTACGACAGGCTCTTGCGCGATCCCGAAATATTGCGAGGCGTCCTATACAGCGACGTGTTCGAGTTGGCGGCGCGCGGCACGGCAAAAATTCAAGGGATCCCTTGGACGCAGTCCCTGGCCAAAGAAGTCCATGACCGCGCCCGACTTTTCGCGCAAACCCGAGTCCCCGACCTGACCGACCGGGTCCAACAGATGGTCCAGACATTCGCGCTGCACGTCCCCACCATCGGCGCCGAGCAAGCTCGCCAAGAACTGCTTTCCCTGGGACTCTCCTCGGACCAAATAATCCCCGAATTCCTCCCTCAAAATCCTTTGGAGCAACAAATCGTCGTGAACCGCATCTCGGCGTTGTTATACAAGGGCATCCCGCCGAACCAAATTTCGCCCGCCCTCGTGGCCGCCCAAGGGGCCCTCGACCGCATCCTGGAAACGGAAGAATTGAGTCAGATCAGTCCGGACGACCTGGATCTTTTTACCCGCCTGAACGCCTCCGCTCCCGAGCTCTTCAACCAGATCGCCCAGTCGGCGGCCGAGTTCATCGAGCGGGCCGCGCTGGGGGAGTTCCTGGCCCCCGGCCCGGCGCCCGCCCCCCATTCCCAAATATCCGGGCTGGCCCTGCGCTTGGACAAAAAGCTAGGCCAAGGGCAGGATTACCAAGCCCTGCTGTCGGACTTCAAGATCAATCCCGAGTCGATCCAACCTCTCTGGGATATCTGGACGAATCCGGAAGGTTTTCAGGAGACCCCCGAACTGAAGACTCTCCCTCGCTCCTCAAACCAGCTCTTCTCGGATATCAAAGACCTCCATCGCCAGATCATCTCTCAAGAACAGCTCCTCAAAAGACAGGAAAAGCGCCTGGCCTCTCTAGCCAAGAAACACCCCCTGGTTCACCACCTTACGAAAGCGACCCAGGCGTTAAAAAAGGAGGCCGCCGTCCTAAGAAGCCAAATGCTAGCCCTTCCGAAAGAGAAGGCGGGGATACCGTTGACGTTAAAAGCCAGGGACGATCTCCGGGCGCAAAGACACGTCTTGAAGGAGCAGATATCCCTCCTCCAGGGCGCGGCGGATTTTCTGGAAGACAAGACCGCATCCTTCCAGAGTCGCCTGAAAACCCCCGAGATGGTTGCGCTATCCCTATTGGCGGAATGGCATCCCGGGGCCCAGGGCTTGTCCGTATCCGGCGATTATCTCTGGCTCCCCGAAGGGAAGAATCTCGATGCCCTTTTGATTTCCAAAAAAGAGAGCGCTCCGGAAGAGATGAATCCCGAGATATTGGAGGAGTTTTTACCCAAGGACCTGGACGTCACCGGCACCCACGTGGGAAGTTCCTGGCTCAGAACTCGCTCGAAAGATTGGTATCGAAATCGCATCCTGGCCCGCCACGCCTTTTTGGGCATCAACCTCTGGGGGACCACCCTCAACGGGGTGGTGGAGCAAGTGCCGATCCGGGAATTATGGCCCTGGATACAGGAGCAAATGTCCGCAGCCGAGACCGAGTTCGGCGCCCTCGGCGACACGGAGCCGACCGCCGAGCAGCTGTCTTCCATCCGAAACCGGCTGCAATTCGCGACCAGCCTTCTCATCGCGCTGCAATTGGAGATGAACTCGGGGAAATACGATGAAAATTTCCTGCAGACCGTTTTGACCGCCTGGCTCCCGCAAGTATTCGCGGAAAACCCGGCGAGCCCGCAGGCATCTCAGAAAAACGTCCTTCTCCGCAGCATGCAAAACCTCCGATCGCTGATGGCTCACGCAGTTCTCCAGGGCCGCCGGCGGGCGCTCGAAAAGCGCCTCGAGGACATCTACATCAGCCAACATCCCGCCTATCAATTCGGCCAGTTGGGCCTGCTGGGGACGGGCTCCCTCCATGAGAAACCGGCTTATCTGACGACGGCGGCGGAGGCACGCCGCCGCGTGCGCGCTTCAATCAAGGAATCAAAATCCGATATCGACGCGCAAAAACACATCAATGCAACCCTGAAAGGCCTCTCCGATGAAGAAACCAAGGAACGCCCCTGGGAAAACTATCCGGAAGAAATACCGCTGGGGAAACCTTTTATTATCGATCGAGATGCCTTTGGCCGCCCGATCGAAGTCACCGTTCACGTCGGGAAGACGCCTGGGCCGCTGCAAGAGCTCGCTCTGATAGCCCCCCTGGGTTTGGGGCGCTACGAAGCCGTCATCGAGGGAGCGGTGTTCGAGATGGATCCCATGGCCACCCGAGCGATCCTCCGCGCCTTTGTCCGGCATTTCCACTATCTAAAGATGGAAGGCTATACTCTCAACGAAGCCCGCGAGGCAGTCAACCAGGAGCTCGACGACTATTACAGCAGTCCAGAGCGCACCGACCGCGAGGTGATCGCCCAAGCGATCACCTCCTATGAGGCGGGCGTTTGGCTGGTGGATGTTCCTCCCGCTTCCTCCCAGAAATCGCCGGATGCGTCGCATCTGACGGGTCCGGCCATGAGCCTGGCCCAAGCCTTTTCGGACTTTGCCCATGCGCCGCAGAACAAGCTGACGGGAGAGGTGCTCATCGCGTGGGCCGACGGCGGGGATAAGGCGACGACCCGGGGCCTGCGAACCGTCGCCGAAAAGATGTCGGAGGTTTTCGCCGGAAACAACATGGGGGTGCAGCTTTCGAATATCGCGGCCTCCTCCAACTGGATGTTTCATTCCATGGGCCGCGGCCGATTCTCCGCCGGCTTCCTTGTGACTGAAACGGGCATCCAGATATTCGGGCACGATCGCGGCTCCCTTCCGGAGGCATCCCTGCAACAGATACGCACGATGCAGGCCCTCAGGACGCGCGCATACCGCATGAACCTCGCGACCGCCCGCATGAAGAAACGTATCCGCGACGTCGTCTGGTGGGAACATTACCGCACCTCCCTGTACAGGCGTTTTCGCATAGAACAGATTCAAAAAGCCGGCATCCAAATCGATCTCGACACGCCGCGCGCCGAAGAACAGCTCTTCTTCTCCCAACTCGGTTTGCTCCACAGCGCCCTGGATTTGGGCGGGAGCGCCGCGTTGCTGGGCCACCGCGTTCGCTCGGGCACGGGCCGTCTCGGAGCGGTTCTCCGGCACGACGGCCCGACGGAAATTCTGGACTCGGACGGCCTGCCGGTGCCGTCCGGAGACCTGGCGCTGGTGTTGACCGATTATCTGTTGCGGCGCGGCTATCCAGGAGCGGTATACCGTGCGTCGGGACAGAGCCGATTCCTGGATCGTCTGGCGCGCGAGGCCGGCCGCCCCCTGGAAATCGTCGACGATACGGACGCCTCCAAGGCGGGGACGGGCGTCGTTTTATCCCCGCTCTCTCCGTGGAACGACACTCTTTCCCAGGTTTTGCTCGCGATGGAAGTCGTCGCAATCCAAGGGAAAGGATTGAAGGCGCTCGCAAATGAGATCCGCGAGCGGCTCGGCCCGGACCTCCAATACCAGACCAAGACGCTGGAACTCCCGCAGGAGGTCGCGAAGATTCTCTGGGACTCGCGCAAAGACCCTTCGGCCCGCGACCGCTTCATCAAGCTTCTGGGCGTAGCGCCCTCGGAGCTCAGCGAGCTCCGGTTCGCGGACCAGGCGATCGAGGCCGTGATCCAGTCCGACTCCTGGGAAGGCTGGCTTCACATCAAACGCTCTCCAGCCGGGCTCGAAATCCAGGCCGAAGCCTCGGGCGGTCGGGCAACGCACTTGGTTCGCGCGGCCGAGCAGTTTACGTCGGATCAATTGAAGGATGTCGCCCCCACCTGGACCTTGCGCGCGGCCCTGGCCCTCTGGACCCTTGTCCTGGCCGTGCCGATCGCCTTCATAGGGCTTTCCCTGTTCTTCCCACACGTCCTCTTAACCGCCGTCGCGGGAATCATCGATCTCGGCTCCAGCCTGCTGGGGTTCTTCGGCCCTCCGGCCATGGGCGTGGTTGGCAAGGCATTATTTTCCGGCACGGGACGCCTCACGATGACCCTGGCTGGCTTTTTCGCGATCGAGTTCTTCATCTATTGGTACGCGGTCCGCTGGCCGCTTTGGAACGCCTACTGGCTGCGGGAACGCCCTCTCAAACCCCTCGACCGCTCGCTCACGCGCTTTCCGATACTCACCCAAGCGATCAAGGACAACTCCGCGTTTTACTACTCGGTCGGGATACAAAAAGACCTGTCCCTCGGCATCATTCGGGAGCGCGTCCAAAGGCTTCGCTGGAAAGTCATGCAACCTCTCTTCATCATCTATCAAGCCCTGACGATTATCAACAAAAGGCTCTGGGACGACAAAACCTTCTCCCTGCGGCAACCGATCAACGCAAAGGCCCGCCTTCTCGTGAAAGCCATATTCTTGGAGCCTTCCAAGAACTTGTGGGGCACCTGGGTAACCCTCTGGAAAGCCAACTGGGCGCCGATCGCGGGAATGGGTTTTCCGACCCACCTCTCCCCTCCCATTAGCGCGCCTCTTCCCGAGTCTTTGGACAAGCACGTCCGCGCGGTGTTCGGCACGGTGGTCGATATCTCGGATGCCGACACGTGGAAGATCCGTTTCAGCTCCGGGGAAGAGCGCTGGGGCCGCGCCATCGGACTGCAAGCGGTCGAGAACGATAAGGCCGGTTCAAAACGCGCCAAGAAGCTGGCGACGAATTTAGTGCGAGGCCAGAAAGTCCTTTTCCTAATACCTCAAGTCGAAAAAGACGGCATGCAAATCGATCAACCTGATGAGGACGACTACAGCCGCTTCCTTTTCGATGCCTACACGAGAAATAAGAAGGCACAGTGGGAGAACACCAACAGATACATCCTAAACGAGCTTCACATCTATGACCTTGCCAATGTTAAAACAGGATTGCCGGCGTCCTATATCCTCGACTACTACATACTGGATATTGCCGCTCCGGAATACAGGGAAGATCTGGCGCATCATTCCGACTCCTTGAGCGGAAAGCTCCGTCTTTGGGGTTTTGCGCAGTGGGACCGCATCAAACGTCTTCTCGGCAAGGCGGACCCACCGACTCAACCCGCCGTCAAGGCCTCGATCGACACCGTTCTCCCCCCTGGAAATTCGGCGGGGATGACCGAGCTTCAGGAACTCTCTTTCCTGGAAGCGGATACGGCCCGGTCCCTTCTCAAAGCCCAAGGCGGCCGAGTGCATCCGACCTCCCGCATCGCGATATCCCGCGATGTCGCGGGGCCTAATGGAGA
This sequence comes from Elusimicrobiota bacterium, assembly GCA_016207585.1. Taxonomy (GTDB): domain Bacteria; phylum Elusimicrobiota; class Elusimicrobia; order UBA1565; family JACRDR01; genus JACQPI01. The sequence continues at coordinate 6,126 of JACQPI010000216.1, forward strand.
GCTCCTCGCCAAGAAAACGGGGCGGGTCGACCTCGCGGCCCACACCACGCTTTTAGTCTCGGGGCGAGGCATCCGAACGCTGGGCAATCCGCGCCTGGAGCCGGGGGCCTCTCTGGTCATAGAAACCCCCCCCGACGCAAAAGCCGCTGCACGCGTATCGGCGGAAGGCGACTATTTCATCGACGGCGACGTCCAAATCAAGGTGGAGGAGGGGGCCCTGCTTGTGATCCGCGAAGGAACCCGGATCACGGGACGCCGGGAAATTGTCGTGCCCGCCGGGAGCCGCACGATCCTCGCCTCGCCGCAGGGTCATTTGGAGGTGCGCAACGACTCCCGCCGGCCCAAGAAGCTTTTCAGCGATATCTGGAAATTCCTGACGCGAGGCGGAGGGAAAATGGAGGATATTTCCCAGGATCCCTTCTCCGAAAAATTGGATTTCGCGGATTTGATCAAATGGTGGAAACGCAGCCAGGAGGCCCGTTACGATCCCGTGTCGATTCCCCAACGCTCCACGAAAGCCCG
>JACQPI010000205.1 GCA_016207585.1 Elusimicrobiota bacterium
CCGCTATACCACGATCCAGAACTGGGCCAACAACGTTTATAACCTGGTCACCAAGCGCGCCGTGGCGCACGCGAATTCTTTCGTGGAGTGGGTGGACGGCAACCTGGGTTCGAAGTTGACGATGAAGTTTCCGGCGGTCGTCTTGGTGGGCGAGGGGGCCCGGGCCGAGATACTCTCTTGCGCTTTCGCCGGCAAGGGGCAGCACCAGGACACGGGAGCCAAGCTTACTTTCGCCGCTCCCAACACCTCGGGCACCATCACGTCGAAGTCGATTTCTAAAGACGGCGGACGCGCCAGCTACCGGGGCTTGGTAAAGACGTATCCGCAGGCCGAAGGCGTTAAGGTGAATGTCCGGTGCGACGCGCTCTTGCTCGATGAGAAGTCGCGCTCCGACACGTATCCGACCATGGAAATCAACGGGGAGCGCGCTCAGATCGGGCACGAGGCGGCCGTCTCCAAAATCGGGGAGGAACAGCTCTTCTACCTGCAGAGCCGCGGCCTGACCGAGGCTGAGGCGACGACCTTGATTGTCAACGGATTTTTCGAGGTCTTCACGAAAGAGCTGCCTCTCGAATACTCGGTGGAACTCAATCGGCTCATCCAGCTCGAGATGGAGGGGGCTGTGGGGTGAAGGCGATGTCCCGATCCGCGCTGGAAACCGGGTGGCTGGAGGAGGCGCGTCGCGAGGCCCGGGCCGTCTTCGAAAAAACCGAACCTCCAGCCAAGACTGTCGAAACGTGGCGGCGCGTCGATTTTAACGCGTGGCGATTAAACCTTTTGGGGCAGGCCGGCGCTTCCGGGCCCGCGCCGCTCGTGGCGGCCTCCCCGGTTTTGGGGGGGGCGGCCGGGGTCCTGACTCAGGCCGATGACGCCGCGTCCCTGACGACGGTAGTCGATCCGGAGTTGGTTCACCAAGGAGTGCTCCTCATGGGGCTTGAGGACGCCGCGAGTCGGCACCCGGAGCTTGTTGAGCCGTATTTAGGGTCATTGCAGGCGGCTCCCGCCTTCCGCAAGCTCGAGGCCGCCAGCTTGGCGCGGTTTCATGGCGGAGCTTTCCTCTATGTTCCCGCCGGACTGCGCGTCGAGAAGCCGTTTGAGTTTTCCTTCCTGCATTCCCCGGAGAACGTTTTTTCGTTTCCCCGGGTCTTGGTGATCGCCGAATCCGGGACTCAGATTTCCATCATCGAAAGCCATCTCGCTTGCGAAGAAGGGCCTGCACCGGCCGGTTCGAAATCCTCATCGATTGTTTTTTCACGGCTCGTCGCGAAGGAAGGCGCGCGGGTGAGCTATGCCTATGAACAGACGCTCCCTCCCGGAACCTCTCATTTTTGGCACCAGCAAGCCGACTTGGCGCAAGACGTTGCCCTGCGGCATTACAGCGTGCTGTTGGGCTCCGCGGTTCATAAGAGCGAGCTGGATGTCCGCTTGAACGGCGTCGGCGCCGAGAGCGAGCTCTATGGGATCCTCTTTGGGACGAAAAATCAGACGTTCGACCCGCACACCGCGCAGTGGCATTCGGCGTCCCGCTCCACGAGCGACCTTCTTTTTAGATCCGCGCTGCGCGACCGCGCGCGGGCGATCTACACGGGACTCATCCGCATCGAAGCCGAGGCGAAGGGCTGCGAGGCGTTTCAGCAAAACGACAACAGGCTCCTTTCCAACGACGCCCGCGCCGACACGACGCCCGTCCTTGAAATTCTCACCGACGAGGTGCGATGCAAGCACGGCGCGACGATCGGGCCCGTCAACCCGGATGAGCTTTTTTATCTTTGTTCGCGGGGCCTCGATCCCCTCGAGGCGAGCCGGATACTTATCCTCGGCTTTTTTGACCCGATTTTGAACCAACTCCCCGAAAGGCTGCGCGAACGCCTGACGGAGGAAGTGACCCGACGCTTGGCCGCGTGGACTCCACGGATACCGTAGGAGAGGGGATAAACGAATGGGAGAGACTGGAATCGAGCGGCGCGCGAGCGTCAAAGCGGCGGAAGTTCCCCCGGGGCACATGCGTATCGTGGAGGCCGGCGGGATCCGGATCGCGATCTGTAACGTCGAAGGCGTTTTTTGCGCGATCGAGGACGTTTGCAGCCATGATGACGGGCCTTTGGGAGAGGGAACCTTGAGAAACGCAGAGGTGGAATGCCCGCGGCATGGGGCCCGTTTTGACGTCCGGACCGGCCGCGCCACCCGCATGCCGGCCGTGGCGCCCGTCAGGGTCTTTCCGGTACGAACCGAGGGAGGAGACGTGATCGTCGAGGTGAATAATGGCGCTTGATATCGGCAAGATTCGCCGGGATTTCCCGATTTTAGGCCGTTCGGTGCACGGCAAACCGCTCGTTTACTTCGACAACGCGGCAACGACGCAGAAGCCGGCCTCGGTCATCGCGGCGCTCAAGGATTTTTACGAGCGTACCAACGCGAACATACACCGCGGCATCCACACGCTATCCGAGGAGGCCACGGCCAGGGTCGAACAAACGCGTGAGAAGGCGGCGCGCTTCATCCACGCGCCCAAGGCTCATACGGTTGTCTTCACCCGCAACGCCACCGAGGCGATCAATCTTGTCGCCTATGGCTGGGGACGCAAATTTCTGCGCGCCGGCGACGAAATCCTGCTGACGGAAATGGAGCACCACTCCAATCTGGTGCCATGGCAGATGCTGGCCCAGGAAAAGGGAGCCCGCTTGCGGTTCGTTCCCATGATGCCGGAAGGGACCCTGAACCTGGAGACCGTCCGAAGGACCCTCACGCCGAAAACGAAGTTGTTCTCTTTTATCGCCGTTTCAAACGCCTTGGGAACCGTCAATCCCGTCAAGGAGCTGGTGCGGACCGCGCACGATCAGGGCGCCCTCGCGCTGGTGGATGCGTCCCAGTGGGTGCCGCACTATCGGACGGACGTCCTCGATTGGAATTGCGATTTTCTGGCTTTTTCCGGGCACAAGATGTTGGGGCCGACGGGGATAGGCGTCCTCTATGGGCGGGAGGAGCTTCTGGAGGCGATGGACCCGTTCCTCGGGGGCGGGGACATGATCCGGGAGGTATGGTTGGAGCGATCCACCTACGGGGAGCTTCCGAATAAGTTCGAAGCCGGCACGCCGGCGATCGCCGAGATCGTAGCGTTGAGTCCCGCGATCGATTACCTGGAGACTCTGGGATTCGAAGCCCTCGCCCAACATGAGCGGGAATTGACCGGCCGGGCCCTGGAAATTTTCCGGGCGGAAGGCATCCGGACATACGGTCTCTCGGGAGTGGAGCAGCGGGCGGGGGTGGTCTCGTTCAACGTGGGGGACATCCATCCCCACGACGTCGGTCAAGTGTTCGACTTGGAGGGAATCGCGATTCGGGCCGGCCATCACTGCTGCCAGCCCCTGATGCGCAAGCTCCAGGTGCCTGGCACCGCGCGCGCCAGCTTTTACCTATACAATACGCTGGAAGAGGTCGAGAGCTTGAAAAGAACGCTGAGGCGGGTGAAGGACTTCTTCAAGG
>JACQPI010000206.1 GCA_016207585.1 Elusimicrobiota bacterium
TATGGCCGGCCATAGTCGGTGGTTGCTGGCCCGGCCGCAAGGGGTTCACCAAATGTCCGCTCTTCTGTGGTCATATTATAAGTAAATTGTAAAAAAGAAGATAACAAAAAAATCGCCTGACGAGGGATTATGTGGAATCTATCGTGTCTCGGGACGCAATGCGTTTTTGAGATTGGAAGTCCAGCCCGAAACCCTATTCGGTGTCTCTCGATTTTCCCGGCTCTGTAAACATGGCGTGTCCGGACACATCATGTTTGCGACTGCAGTGCTGGAAAACGAGGTTTAATCTAGGCGAAGCTCGAATCTCAGGCTTCTTCGGCCTGCAGCTTGGCCAGCGTCGACAAATCCTCCAGGGTGGTCGTGTCGCCGCGAACCCCCTGGCCCGCCGCGATCTCGCGCAGGAGCCGCCGCATGATCTTGCCGGAACGGGTCTTGGGAAGGGCGTCCGTAAAACGGATGTCGTCCGGCCGGGCGATGGCCCCGATCGCCCGGACCACGTGCCGCCGAAGCTCTTCCTTGAGCTCCGCCGAGGGGTTTTTCGAGGCCGCCAACGTCACGAAAGCCGTGATGCCCTGCCCCTTCAGCTCGTCCGGTCGTCCCACAACCGCGGATTCCGCTACGGCCGGGTGGCTGACCAACGCGGACTCGATCTCCATCGTGGAAAGCCGGTGGCCCGCCACGTTGATGACGTCATCGATGCGGCCCAATATCCAAAAATATCCCTGCGCGTCCCGTCGCGCGCCGTCGCCCGTGAAATACACGCCCGGCACCTGGCTGAAGTATTGGGCCTTGTAGCGCTCGGGGTCGCGGTGGAGAGTGCGCAGCATCGCGGGCCAGGGCTTGTCGATGACCAAGTAACCTCCGGCCCCGGGCGGGACCGGCTTGCCGTTTTTGTCCACGACATTCGCGGAGATGCCGGGGAAGGGGAATGTGGCGGAGCCCGGCCGGCAGGTCGTCGCGCCCGGAAGAGGCGTGATCATGATCGCCCCGGTTTCGGTCTGCCACCACGTGTCGACGATGGGGCAGCTCCCGCCGCCGATGTTCTTGCGATACCACAGCCAGGCCTCGGGGTTGATCGGCTCTCCCACGGTGCCCAGAAGCCGCTAGGAGGATAAATCATGCCGCCGTGGCCAGTCCTCGCCCAGGCGCATAAACGTCCGGATCGCGGTCGGCGCGGTATAGAAGACGCTGACGCGGTGGCGCTCCACCATGCTCCAAAAGCGATCCGGTTGGGGGTGGAGCGGGGCCCCTTCGTACATCAGCGTCGTGGCGCCGTTGGCCAGAGGTCCGTAGACGACATAGGAGTGTCCCGTTACCCAGCCGATGTCGGCCGTGCACCAGTACGTATCCGTCTCCTGCAAATCGAATATCCACTTGCAGGTCAGGGCGGTCTGGGCCAGGTAGCCGCCGGTTGAGTGCACCACCCCTTTCGGCTTGCCGGTCGTGCCCGAGGTATAGAGGATAAACAGCGGATGCTCCGAATCAAGAGCTTCCGGCTCGCAGCCCCAGGCTTGGTTCCGCATGGCATCCTCCCACCACACATCCCGGTTGGAGTCCCAATGGACCGGCTCCCCGGTCCGTTTGAGCACCACGACCTTCTGCACGCTCGGGCAGCCCGAGACCGCTTGGTCGACGTTCTCCTTGAGCTTGACGACCGAACCTTTCCGGTAAGTCCCATCGGCGGTCAAGACCAGCTTGGCCTCGGCGTCCTGGATGCGGTCCCGCAGCGCCTCGGCCGAGAAGCCGCCGAAGACGACGCTGTGCGTCGCGCCGATGCGCGCGCACGCGAGCATGGCAACGGCCGCCTCGGGAACCTGGGGCATATAGATGGCGATGCGGTCTCCCTTCCCGGCCCCGAGCGATTTCAGCGCGTTCGCGAATCGGCATACCTGGCGGTGCAGCTCCTGGTACGTCAAGATGCGCACCTCGCCCGGCTCCCCTTCCCAAATAATCGCGGCCTTGTTCCTTCGGGCTCCCCCCAAGTGGCGGTCCAAGCAATTCGAACTGACGTTGAGCCTGCCTCCCACGAACCACCGGGCGAAGGGAGGCTTCCAATTCAGGACTTTCCTCCAAGGCTTGATCCACTCCAACTCTCGGGCCGCCTGGGCCCAGAATTTCTCCGGGGAGCGCCGGGCCTCCTTAGAAAGAGCGCGCAGTCCGGCTAGGCTCCGGACATGGGCCGTCTTTTGGAACCTCGGCGCCGGGGGAAACAGCCTTTTTTCCTTGAGCAGCGTCGTTATTGACGATCCGGACGATGGGTCCACTTAGAATTCTCCTGATATTTTTTCCGAGCGGGAACTAGCTTATTATATTCGGAAAAAGTACGCAAACTCAGTATTTTTTTCGTTTGACATACCGGTAAAATAGGACATATAATCTCTACCTCGACTATGTTGCCGACATACAGACCCAACAGGCGAAAGAGAGCCCGGACGATCGGGTTTCGCGCCCGCATGAGCACTCCGGGAGGACGCAGGACCTTGTCCCGGAGACGCAGCAAGGGGCGGTGGAAGTTAATCCCGGACTAGGACGCTATCGATTCGGCAAGCGCGCTCGTATCCAAGATGCCGAGGGCTTCGAGCGCGTCGTTACCAAAGGAAGGAAGGTCGTCGGCCGGCACCTCAGTGGCTGGTTTCTGGAGCGGGA
>JACQPI010000213.1 GCA_016207585.1 Elusimicrobiota bacterium
GAGATACGCCCCATCCACCATCAGAGGGAAGACCGGGCGCAGGCGCACATATTCGTCTGTTTTTTGGCGTACGTCCTCTGGAAATTGCTGGAGCAATGGCAGAGTCGCGCGGGTTTGGGTAATTCGCCGCGGACGATCCTGGAGGAGATGGGTCACATCCAGAGCGGCGACGTCATACTGCCCACGATCACCGGCGAGCGGATTCGACTGCGAAGCGTCGTCAGTCCGGAAAAGGCGCAGAAGATCATCCTGCAGCGGCTTGGGATTGATCTGCCCAGGCGCATGAGGATCCCTGAGCACCTGGTGGCCAAAATGTAGTGCCAACTTTTGGGCCCAGATGCTGGAATTTCCAGCATTATTTCGCGACTACTGCGGAAGTTGGGCTAAGGTAGCGTATTGAGCCCGGACATATTCTGCTACCTCCTCGAGTAGCGCCGTCGGCGTGGGATCAACCCTCGGTCCGCCAGATCATGAGTCCGCCGCCACAATTTCTCAGCGCTGATCTGTTACGAACTTGCGGCATCCCCGTGACAGACTACTTACGGCTTCGGGCGTCCGGGGGCGTTGCCGCCGATGCGGCCGTCGGCTTGCTTCCACTGCGCCGTCTCTCCGATCTGAATTGCGTTGTAAAGCGCCTCGCCGGCCGGCGTCAGCACTCCCTTGTCGTCAAAAACGGGAGCCCCCTCTATGGTCTGGACCATGAAGACCCATTTGGCGTCGGTCCCCATCTCTTCAAAATATCCGCGCGCCAGCTGGGATTTCAAGAACAAATACCGCTGGAACCCGGCGCGCGTCAGCCAAGTCTTCACGCCGCCGGCCGTCTTTTCCCGAACCACCAGACCGCGCAAGCTTTTGAGCTGTTCCCGCAACAGCGCGACCGCGTCCAGGGCCTCCGCCGAGCGCATCCGCTCCAGCAGCGCGTAGTCCGAGGGTTCCCAGGACTGCGCCCTCGCCGAAACGACGCGGCGCCGCCGCATCTCGACCAAGATGTTCTGTTTTTCTATTTCGACGGCACGGGTCACCGGAAGGGCCGCCTCAGGAAAAGCCCCCCCGCCCACCGCTGCGCTTGATACGCCGATAGCGCGCTCCACCGGGGGAATATTCCGCGCCTCGTCGCGCGCGAGGAACTGCTGCGCCGCAGCGCCAAGGGCCGTTCCCATGAAAACGCTGACCGACAAAAACCAGGCCAACTCTGAACGAACCCGGTTCGCGGCCACGCGTTCAGCGGGAAGCCGCGGAGAGGACCCGCGGGAGCGTGATCCCCTGCTGGGCTTGGTACTTCCCCTTTCGGTCCTTATAAGACACCTCGCAGACTTCATCGGCCTCGAGAAAAATGAGCTGGGCGATGCCCTCATCGGCGTAGATTCTAGCGGGAAGAGGCGTCGTGTTGGATATCTCTATCGTCAAATGACCTTCCCATTCGCTTTCGAGCGGAGTGATGTTCACCACGATCCCGCAACGCGCGTAGGTGCTTTTGCCTATGCAGATTCCCAGGGTCTTGCGCGGGATGCGGAAATACTCCAGGGAACGCGCCAGCGCGAAAGAGTTGGGCGGCACAAGGCAGCAAGGCCCCTCGAAGTCCACGAAAGATTTAGGGTCGAAGTTTTTCGGATCGACCAACGCGCCCCAGGCGTTGGTGAATATCTTGAACTCATCGGTAACCCGGATGTCGTACCCGTAGGACGAAAGGCCATATGAAACCTTCCCGTTGCCCTCCAGCCGATCCACGAGGGGCTCGATCATCCCCTGCTCCAGCGACATTTTGCGTATCCAGCGGTCCGGCTTAATCATGAAGTTCTCCTCGACTCGAACGCCCGGCTCTCGCGCCAGACGCGGACCCGTCGGCCGATCCGGCCCGGGACAAGATCGCTTGCGCGCAGGCGTGCCCGCTGGCGACGGCGCTTTCGATCGTCGCCGGGAGACCCGTTTGAGTCCAGTCTCCCACGTAGTAAAAATTCCCGACAGGCACGGCGGGATCGGGGCGCCACGCGTCCGAACCGGGGACGGGCGACGGGGTCGCGAAGGGCTCCTTGGTCACGCTCCAGGTCGAAATCATAGCTTTTTTAAATCCAGGAAAGCAGAGCGCCAAGTCCCGGCACGCCATCTCACGGAGCTCCGTCGGAGATTTCAGAATATGGCGGGCGGCTCCGCTGATGACGAGAGACAGATACTGCCCGTCCGCCTCGGAACCCGTATTTTTCGGAGCATGCGCCCATAGCCGAGTCTTATTGAAGACCCAATGGATCTCAGTGCCCAACAAACCGATGAGAGGCTCCTCCAAAAGCGGCTCCCGCAGCCACAAATGAATGCCTATGATCGGCGAGGCATTCCAGGAAATCCAGGCTCCGCTGAGGGTCGGGGGACGCTCCAGGCGCCGCAGCTGCCATGGAGGAAGCGAGGAGACGACCGCCCGGGCGCCGAAGCGTTCTCCAGACTCCGTGACGACTTCCCACACTTCCCCGCCCTCCTCGACAAGACGGACCGCCTTGCGGTTCGGAAGCACCCGCCCGCCCCGGCCCTCGATAAAC
>JACQPI010000210.1 GCA_016207585.1 Elusimicrobiota bacterium
AGTAAAAAGGACCGCTGCCCGGTCTCCGTCCGATATCTCTCCCATCGGGAATCGGGTACAAACCGGAATCTATATTGCTGCCCCGCAGGGCCCGTCAAAAAATGAGTGAGGTCGAGATGGAAACGTATAGGGAAGCTATCCGGATCGAGCGTACTGTATTTCGACGTATGGCTCGCTTTCGATCCTCGGGCAGGAACAGGGCGCCCAAGGCCTATTCCTACGGTGAGTGAGAGCGGATGATCGGGACCAAGGCTCTCAAGGCTTGATTCACATCGTTGGACGTGGGAAACATGGCGGCCACGTCTTTTTCTAGGATGATGATATTTGTTCCTTGCCTGTATTGTTTCGCGTACTTCCCGCGGACGCCTTTGCTGAAATCGTACTCCGACGGCATTTTCATTTTTTCTCTATTTGCCTTCTTCATATTGGTTTTTCTCCCGTTTCATCGCAGGTCTTGCGGAGATGATGCGTATGGCCGTTCCTCTTCCGCATGCGAATGAGACGGATCACGAATGGTTACGGAAAGCGGGTCACCGAAAACTGTCGATGCTTCCTCAAAAGAGACGCGATGCTTTCTTCGGTTGCTCCTCGCTTTTCCCTTATCCCACTCAAAAATCAAGCCGCTCAGGTTTAAGCCCCCTTAGCAAGATGCATTCCCGTGCATAGTATAGCGTGGAAAACCGAATACGTCAACGCGCGCGTTTTTGCGGAGATTTTAGGCTGACGCCGGCAAGGCCGACCTTCGCCGTTCAGGAAAAAACGGCTCCCACCGGGCAATGGTCCGATCCGAGCACGGTTTTGAGGATAAAGGCGTCGCGAAGGCGCGATCTCAGGGAGCCGGAAACGCATGCGTAATCGATGCGCCAGCCGATGTCGCGCGCGCGGCAGTCGCTCAACCGGCTCCACCAGGTGTAATGTCCGCCCTCCTTGACGAACTCCCGAAACGTGTCGACGAAGCCGGCCTTCACGATGCGGTCGAAACCGGCGCGCTCCTCGGGCGTGAACCCGTGGTTATGAACGTTGGCCTTGGGATTGGCCAGGTCTATCTCCGCGTGGGCGACGTTGAGATCGCCGCAAAAGATGACGGGTTTTTTCTTCTCGAGGCGCTTAAGGTATTTCAGGAACTCGACGTCCCATCGGCGGGTACGGTACGGTAGGCGCTCCAGGCCGCGCTTGGAGTTGGGCACATAGACGTTGACGATGAAAAAATCGTCGTACTCCGCCGTGATCACGCGGCCTTCCCGGTCGTGCTCGGCGACGCCGATGCCGTTTGAGACGCCGCGAGGCTTTATCTTGGTGAAGACGGCCGTCCCGGAATAGCCCGGACGCTCGGCGCGGTTCCAAAACTGGAAATATCCGGGCAGGTCGATCGCCAGCGGCTCCGTTGGCGCCTTCGTTTCCTGCACGCAGAGGATGTCCGGGCGATGGGAGGCGACCGTTTCCAAAAAACCGCGCTTGAGGGCCGAGCGGATCCCGTTGACGTTCCAGGAGATCAGTTTCACTCGCTCCGGCGCCGGGGTCGAAGGTTTCGATGGCGGCGCGAATGTTTCCGGGCGGCCGACGGCGAGACGACGCGCCGGACCCTGGCGACGAATTCCGGGATATCCGGCACGCCATGGTAGGCGGCTGCTTTTTCGGGGGTCGCGGAGAGAGTGAGGTAGCAGCCCGCGCAAAAGTTGACGCCGTACTCATGCAGGACGCGCAGGAGCCTCGGGTGCTTGCGCAGGAGCGTGGCCATATCCGGGCCGGGCGCCGGCGAGCGCTGGCCGGCGCGGCCCGGCGCTTTCCGCGGCTCTTGGCGGCGCGTCATCCCGGGATGAAGGGCTCCTCGGTCATGTGCCTTTCCTGGGCAGTCCACTCCGGGACCCGAAGGCCGAAGAGCTCGCATTTCTTGCGCACGTCCGCGGCGAAGGCCTGTCGCACCTCGTCGTTGTCTCGTTTCTTCAAGCCCAGTTCGCGGTAGATCTTGTTTTTGGGAGAGTTCGCGCGGCCGAAGATGTTCATCGTGCGGGGGTACCAGACGTCGAGCGCCTCCTGGGCCTTGTCTTTCGTGGCCGGGTCGGCGGCGAGCTTCTTGACCCACCAGTCGCCGTGAGCCATGTGCATCGCTTCTTCCTTGCATATCCCTTCCATGACGTCCGCCCAGGGCTTGTAGGAGCAGGCCTTGGCGTCCTCGAGCTGGTGGCCGGCGCCTCGGTCCATGCAGAAGTTGAACATGATGAAGTCGTACCAGGTCTCGATGGGGTAGTAGAAGATGTTGACGCGCTTGTCATCGGCGACACGCTCGGTCCCGATATCGGCTTCCTGCACGCGGAGGTTGAAATTGTGGCTTTCGTAATATTTCTGGACGTCCACCCCCAACTGTTCCAGGAGCCGATACATCACATGGGCGTGGCGAACCTCGTCCTTGACGATCTGCGACACGACGTAGGTCTCCTGGATGGAGGGAGCCTTCATGATCCACGGGACATAGCCGAAGGCGCCCGCGAGCTCCGAGTCGGCCTGCATCATCATGAGATTGACGAGATGCTCGCGGTATTCTTCCGTCATCTCGTCCGCGGAGGCGATGGTTTCCCCCTTAGCCAGTCTTTCCTGCAGGACTTCCACTTTCTGTCTCTCGCTCAATTTGGACATGATATCCCCCGTATCTTGATGGCGGTGCTTGTTTCTACTTTCCGGTAAACTTGGGCGCGCGCTTTTCCATGAACGCCGTGAGCCCCTCTCGATGGTCCTGGGTGCGGCCGGCCACCTCCTGCAGGAGCGCTTCCTGGTCGAAGAGGCTCGGCAGGTCCTTTGCGAAAAGTGATTTATGGAACAGCTGTTTGGTTAGGGCGAAGGCCAGGGTCGGGCCTTCCACGAAGAGTTTGGCGAATTCGGCGGTCTCGGTCAATAGGCGGTCGGCGGGGACTATTCGGTTGACGAGGCCCCACTGGAGGGCTTCCTCGGCGCTGACGGGCCGTCCGGTCATCTCCAATTCCAGGGCCCGGGAGAAGCCGATCTGCTGTCCGAGCCAAAACAGGTTTCCGGAATCTGGGACGAGGCCGATTTTGACGAAGGAAGTGAAAAATTTGGTTTCGGACGTGCATATCCGGAAATCACAGGCGAGGGCCAGGCTCATCCCGGCGCCGGCGGCGACGCCGTTGACAGCGGCGATGACCGGCTTGGGAAGGTTGCGGACCTGGAGCATCAGCGGATTGTAGCGGTCGCGCAATTCATCAACGAAATTCGGGCTGCGGGTCGTATGTTCCCGCAGGTCCTGTCCGGCGCAGAAGGCGCGGCCCGCTCCCGTGAGGATGACGACTCGGATGGCCGGGTCCTTCTCGGCCTCCTTGAAGCCGGTCCGGAGTCCTTCCATCATCGGCACCGTGAAGGCGTTATGCGCCTCGGGGCGGTTCAGGGTCAGCCACAAGATGCCGTTTTCGTTGCGCGAGAGCAGAGGCGCCGAGCCGTTTGTCTCGTCCATTTATATTCCCGTGAAGCGGGGACGCCGTTTTTCCATGAAGGCGGCCATGCCTTCCTTTTGGTCTTGCGTGTCGAACAGGGCGTAGAAGCGCCTGCGCTCCTGGCGCAGTCCCTTGAGGAGTTTCGTGTCGAGGCCCGCGGTGACGCTCGCCTTGATCGCGCGGACCGCCAGGGGCGGCTGGGCCGCTATCTCCCGGGCGATGCGCAGCGCCTCGTCCAAAACGAGCGGCGCCGGGACGACCGCGTTGACGAGACCCCACTCCAAGGCTTGCCGGGCGCTAAGGCGCTTTCCCGTCCATAGAAGCTCCAGTGCCCGCGCGCGGCCGACCGCCCGCACCAGCCGTTGGGTTCCCCCCGCCCCGGGCATGACTCCTAGGAGTATCTCCGGTTGCCCAAACACGGCGTCCTCTCCCGCGACGATCAGGTCGCAAACCATGGCGAGCTCGTTGCCGCCCCCCAGGGCGAAGCCGTTGACCGCGGCGACGAGGGGCTTGGAAATTTTAGCGAGGCCGTCCCAGGCCGCGAGCATGTCTTGTCGCTTCATCTGGGTTGCGGAGCGGCCCGCCATTTCCTTGATGTCGGCCCCCGCGGCGAAGACCTTGGGACCTCCGGTCAGGACGATCGCCCGGATCGCCGGGTTCTTGTCGAAGGCCTTGAGGTGCTTGAGGAGTTCCGCGATCGCCGCCTCGCAAAGCGCGTTGAGGGCCTCGGGCCGGTTGAGCGTGCAGATGGCCA
>JACQPI010000223.1 GCA_016207585.1 Elusimicrobiota bacterium
ACCGCGGACTGGGCGAGCGGACCACGACCCGCGCCCTGCCCCCGCGAGCCGGTAGCTCGCGGGGACTGGGCGAGCGGACCACGACCCGCGCCCTGCCCCCGCGAGCCGGTAGCTCGCGGGGACTGGGCGAGCGGACCACGACCCGCGCCCTGAACGCAGTCCTCGAGCGTCAGAAGGGCATCCTCCGCCCGAAGCGAAAAATAGGAGAGCCGGTCGACCGCAAGCGGTCGAAGCATCAGCTCCATGGCCCTCGAAACGAGCAGCGACACCGTCGAGAAAGGCCGGTTGATTTCCCGGTGGAACCGGTACAGCGCCCCGTGGTCGTCAGGCATAGGAGGAAAGGATATAGTCCATTTCGGCCGCCGAGCACAACATCTCGCGCTGAAGGATCGCTTCGCTATAGTCGCCCCGGCCGATTGCCAGAGCCACCCGCTTCATGCCGCGGTCGAAAACCTGCTCCAGGGTCGCCATGACCGGCAGATTAGGAATCAAGCGCGCCTGGGCGAACGCCTCGCGAAACACGTCCCGCAGCTCCGGGCGACCCTCCCAGTCCCCGTCGTCCCAGCCCGGCCGGCATGAAAAAGCGCCGAGCGACCGGGCGTAGCGCCGCGCTTCGCCGTCCGACGCGAGGCGGCACAGCAAACGATAGGCCTCCGCCGTCGGCGGACCCTCCTTGAGCAAGACCAGGTGATGGGCATTGAGCAGGCCGCAGCGCCCGGCGGCGCCGCGAAGGCAGGGAACCGCCCGGACTCCGCGCAGCCGCGCCACCGGGCGTTCGCGCGGAACCCGGCCGGAAAACTGAAAAATGGGCGCGGAGGCACGGCGGCCCTCCGATACGACGTCGGGATCCATAAGCGGCATCCAACCCCGCACGGCAAGACCCAGGTACGCGTGCAGGCTCGAAACGAGCTCGGTTCTGTGGAGGAGGGACCGGCTTCCTCCCTCGGCGAAGAAATTCCCGCCGTCGGACCAAACCCTCGCGGCCACGTCCGTAAGCGAGATGGGCCTGCGCGGATTCTCCCTCCCGATGACGGAAGCGACCGCCGAAGCCCCTCGGGCACGCCCTCCCCGCCTCGATAGATTCCGGCAAAAGTCCTCCAGAGATTTCCAGCTATCCAAGGGGGCTTCGGGATCGATCCCCGCCCGGCCGTCCGCGGATCCTCGGTGGTAGAGGACCCCGATCTCCATCCACCACGGCAGCGAATAGATCCCTGCCCGGTCCGCATCCGCGGGGGAGCTCGCGCAGTGAGGTCTCACCTGCGGCAGCCACTCTTCCAGCGAGTGAGTTCCCATCTCCGAGAGGTTCTGGGCGAGCCCCAGATGAGCTAGGGTGGCCGTCCAGTAAGAGGGGATCTCGATGAGCTGGGGGTGGGAGGCCCGGGGCGGGAGCGGCTCGGGGCGCTTGAGCATCCCCGTGAGATATTTCCAGATCGAGGCGCGGCTTCGAACCAGAACCTCCACCTGCACGCCGGGATGGCGCCGTTGGAAGTCCCGGAGGTGGCTTTTCAAAAGGGCGGCCGTCTCCGTGCCTCGGTGGGGGAGAGCCCAGAATCGGATGACGTTCATCTGAATTTATTCTTGCTCCGCCCGGACCCTATCCAGCTTCGCATCGGCAGCGCCGGATCGACCGGACAACTTCCTGGAAGACGCCCCGCCCTCAAGCGCAGCAAGCCGACCCGCGCGATCATCGCCCCGTTGTCCGTGCATAAGGAGGCCGCCGGAAACCGGACCCGAATGCCCTTCTGGACGCCGCGTTCGGTCAACACGAGGCGCAAACGACTGTTGGCCGCGACGCCCCCGCCCACGACGACGCAGGAAACCCCGAATCGCCGGGCCGCATCCAAGGTCTTGCGCGCCAGGGTATCCACGATCGCCTCCTGAAAAGCGGCGCAGACATCCTCGGGACGCGACCGCGGGTTCTTCCGGAGATGGTACAGGACGGCCGTCTTGAGGCCCGAAAACGAGAAATCCCACGTTCCCGGAAGGACCGGCCTGGGGAACAGGGTCGCCTCGGGATCGCCTCGCCGCGCCAGGCGGTCGACGAGAGGCCCTCCCGGAAACCCCAGCCCCAGGAGTTTCGCCACCTTGTCGAACGCCTCTCCGGCCGCGTCGTCGCGCGTGCGCCCCAGCACGCGAAAACGGCCGTACCCGCGCACCAACACCAAGTCCGTGTGCCCGCCCGAGACGATGAGGCCGATGAACGGGAAGGCGATGCGTTCCTGGAGCTCGACGGCGAAGGCGTGCCCCTCGAGGTGGTTGACGCCGATCGCCGGAAGCCCGTGCAGCCAGGCAAGGGTTTGAGCCGCGGTCTTGCCGACCAGAAGCGCCCCGAGAAGGCCGGGGCCCTGGGTGAAGGCAACGGCGTCCACCAAGTCCGGAAGGTCGCGCAGGCGGGCGCCTGGAAACGCGCGGTCCAGCGCCTCGCAGATCACCGGCATGATCTTCTGCTGGTGGGCGCGGCTGGCGAGCTCCGGGACGACGCCCCGGTAGCGCCGGTGCATCGGCGTCTGGGAAAAGACGACGTTGGACAGTATCCTCTCGCCGTCTACGACGGCCGCAGCGGTCTCATCGCAGGAGGTTTCGACGCCCAAAACTCTGTGCGCTCTCAGAAAGCCTATCCCTCGTTGAGCTTCAGGTTGGCCAGCACCTCGCGCGCCTTCAATATTTCGAGCGCCCTATCCAATGCCTCGTCGCGAACGCGGTCCTCCGACTTGACCGGCGACTCCGGCTTCTTGCCGGGAGTAAAAATCTCGTCCTGCTGGGCCTGAAGCTTGATTTCGACGTCGCGCGGCACCGAGACGACGATATCGGGCACGATCCCCCCCGTGTCCTTCTTCTCGTCGCGATGGATCGAGCGGCCGGACGGCGTGTAATACTTGGCCACGGTCAGCCGCAGCCCCGAGCCGTCCGCCAGAGGGATGACCGACTGGACGCTCGCCTTGCCGAAAGTCCTAGCGCCGATCACGACCGCGCGGTGGTGATCCTGCAAGGCGCCGGCGACGATCTCCGATCCCGAGGCGGAACCCTCGTTGACGAGCACCACCATCGGAAGGTTGGAGAACGGCGCCCGGGCGTTGGACCGGAAGTCCTGCCGGCTGTCCGGCCGCCGGCCCTGGGTGTAGACGATGATCTTGTTGTCTCCGACGAACTGCGCCGCCACCTCGACGGCGGCCGACAAAAGCCCCCCGGGATTATTCCTTTCATCGAGCACCAGCGTCGTCATGCCCTGCTTTCTCAGGTCCGTCAGCGCGGCGCGGACGTCCTTATTGGTGTTGGCGCTGAATTCCGTGATGCGCAAATACCCCACGCCGCCGTCGAGCATCTTGCTGTGCGTGCTCTCGATCTTGATGATCTCCCGCGTGATCGTGAAGTCCTGGGTGGTCCATTCCTTGATCGCCGCCTCCGGCTCGCGCGCCACCGTGAGGGCCACCTTGGTGCCTGGAGCGCCGCGCAGGCGCTTCACCGCGTCCACCAACGTCATGTCCTTTGTGCTCTGCCCCTCGATCTTGACGATACGGTCGTTGGGAAGCACGCCCAGCCGATACGCCGGCGTCCCGGGCAACGGGGTGATGACGGTCGGCCAGTTGTCCTTCATGCCGATGCGGATGCCCAGCCCGCCGAACTGCCCTTCCGTTTCGGTGCGTATATCCTTGTGGACGTCGGGTTCCATGAATTGCGAGAAGGGATCGAGCGCGCGGACCATCCCCGAGGCGGCGCCGTAGATCAGCTTGGTCGAGTCGATCTCCTCGACGTAGTTGTCCTTGATGTAGTCGAGGATGTCCACCAAAATCTTGAGCTGCTCATATGTCCTGTCGGCGGCCGCCAGCGCGGCGGGCAGCGTCCAGGCGCCCGTCAAGGCGAGAGCCCCGCCCAACACCCATTTCAATCTCCAGCGGCCTTTTGCCATAGCGAACCCTCTCTCCATTGTGACATTTTTTGAAAACCCGCTCTAACGCGCCTTCAACCACTTCAGGGGATCGAGCGCATCCCCGCCGTGGCGTATTTCGAAATAGACGAGCCCCTCCCCCTCCGAGGCGCCGACCTCGCCGAGCGCGTCGGGAGGTTTCACCCGATCCCCTTTCTTGCGAAGAATCGAGCCCAAGAGACCATAGACGCTGTAGAACGCCCGCCCATGATCCACGATCACGACTCGCCCGTAGGAGCGAAACGGCCCGGCGAAAATCACCCGCCCGTCTTTAACCGGCCTCACCGGCGCCCCGGCCGCGGAGGCGATGCGGATTCCCTGGTGGATCGCCCACGTTTTCAGTTTCGGAATGAATTCCTTCCCGAAAGCGCTCACGACACGACCCTCCACGGGCCACGGGAGCGAATTCGGAGTATCCGCCAAAGGAAGCGGCGCCCCTTCCTTGTACGGCGATTTCTTCTCCAGGGTCTTCAATAGATGCGTCAAGGCCAGCGCGGAATTCTGCAGATCCTCGATGCTCTGGCGGGTTTCCTCCAAGCGATGTTCCGCTCTCAGGTAGACCTCCTGGGTTTGACGATAACGCCCTTCCCGAGTCTTCTGCTCCTCCAAGGCCCTGGAGGTCTTTTCCTGAAGGTCGATTTTCTGTCGAGCCACCTCGGCCTGCGCCGCCTCGGTCCGGCGCCTGATCCCATGGATTCCTTCCACGTAGAGGACCTTTTCCCCCAAGGCGGCGCGCCGGAAGGCGTCCTGCCATAGGAGGGCGCGGCCGAAATAGCCGCTGTCGCCGAACCGGGCCGCCCAGTAGCCGCGGATTTCCTCCGACAAGACCCGTTGCCAATGGCCCTCGGCAAGCTGAAGCGCGCCCAGTTGCGCCTTGAGATCCGACTTCCGGCGCTCGGCCTCGCCGATCCTGCGCTCCAGGCCCTGGACCTTTCGGCGGGACTCCGAGGTTTGCCCGGCCAAGCGCGAGAGGTCGCGCTTGAGTTCTTCCGATTCCTTGCGGAACTCGCTGATTTCTCTTTTTTTCTGCTCGAGCTGTCTTTGGATATCCTGAAGCTCCCGGCGCCTGAGCGCGGTCGACGCCCCCCAACCGGCCGCCGGGCTCCCAAGACCCGCCGACCAAAACAAAACCGAAAGAACGGCCTTGAGCCGCCTCCTCATACCGCCGGTTGCTCTTCTCGCGCGTCCTCGACGTCCGCTGGAGCCGCGCTACGATGGGTCTTTGCTTCGTGTTTTCCAGCCCGGGACTCCCCGCCCGGCGCCGCCCAGCCCGCGATACACCCGATCCCGAGAGTCCCGGAAATAAGAAGCCCGAGCTGGCTCCAGACGTCGGGCCAGACCCATAGCGGACCGGCCAGCCGCAGAGGGTACGAAACCAGGTAGACGCACAGCATTCCCGACGCGGCGCCCAGAGCCGAGATCGCCCAACAGGGACCCCACTCCTTGCAAAAGCCCCAACGCGCGCGCGGGCGCGTCATGGACCAGAACACGAGCGCGACCGCCAAAAACCACGCCGCCGCGGCGAGGCTGACGGCCACGTCCAGGAACCTCCCGTAGAATTCCAATTGGATGATCGCCCGCGCCTCCGCGGGTTTGAAGCGGACGTCCGACACGTCGGAGATTCGAGAGACCTCCCGAACCCAGGAAGGCAGTCGCGCGATGCCCTCGGGGACCAACCGCACCTCGAAGGCGGGAGGGAGCGGATTCTCTCCCAGGAGAGCGACGGAACCGGCGAGGTCGGGGACCTGGGACTTCAATTCATCGAGCGCGGCCTCGCGGGAAACGAACCGGACCTCCTCGACGTCGGGCAAGGCTCGAAGGCGCTCCTCCACGACCTTGGCCTTGGATTCCGCCAGGTCCGGAGCCGAAAAGACCACGACCCGGAAATCGTCGAGCAGAGAAGATTGCACCCTCCGGCAGTGGCGCTGCATGAACAAAAGCGTCTCTCCCGCGATGCCGAATCCCAACGCCAACAGCAGCGTCCAGAGGCCCCGCCGATTTTCAAGAAATTCCATCCCGCATGTAACATAGCCGGGAAGCGACTCTTTGTCAATACCGCCGCGAAACAACCGTGATCCAGCCGACCCAGAACAGGCAGGCGATTAAAATCTCCGCCGCGTAATTTCCGGACGTCATCGAAGCGAAATCGAGACGGCGCCGCGCCGCCGAACGCGCCGAGGCGGAGAGGGCGCTTTTATCGTCGGAAGGCGGCGCCACAAACGGCATCATCTTGACGACTCCAGGATCGGCCATCAGGACGCTCAAACGGCGCACCGGGAGCCTCCCGGCAACGATCAGCGCGTGCTCCGTTGAGTTCGGAATGCGCTGCAGACCGATCGTTCGCTCCAATACGAACCCGGCGTCGCGGTCCCAGCGGTCGAGAGCGGCGCGCAGCGTCTCGGAGGGTCCCGCGCCGGATGGAATGCGCAGCGCCAGGACCATCGAGCTCGCCGCGCCGTTCGAAGCGGCATTCGAGCGGCCGGAGCCCGGCTCCATATCGACCCGCGCCACCTGGGGGAGCCGCACCAGCGACTGCAGGTTCCTGGCGGGCAGCCAGCCCCAAACTTTCGCCGCGGGAAGAGGTTGCACTTCCTTGCCCGCGGTGCCAGGCGCATATCTCCCGCCTGGCGCCGCGGATGCTCCGAGCGCGCCGACCGGATAGTCTCGAAATTCCGCCGGGAAGCGATTGTCCGGCACGAACCCGACGGACCGGGCGAGGTTCGCGAGAGCATCTCGGTACTCCACTCCCTCGGACGCGAGATCGAGCTCCAAACCGATGAAGAGCCCCTTCGATTTTTCCGCGTCGGCCGCCGCCGGGCGGCCCAATTTTCCGAGAAGCATGCGGCCCTCATTCTCGGAAGGGAGAGTCCTGGCGGGCTGCGCTCCCTCGCCGGCTTCGCCCAAGATCTTTTTTCCGTAGTCCGCACGGCCCTGGGCCGAAGCCTGATCGGGAGAAACGTGGGCCATGCGGCGAGCCGGCAGGACCAAGGGAGCGTTCAAGCCCGTCCAGAGGGAGTATCGCTGCAAATCCCGCTGGGACTCTTCCCCGGTTTCCAAGTTCGCCGGCTCCGCGGCGGCTTTCTCCCGAAAGTGCCGCGGTCCGATCCAACGGCGCCGCGGGCTCGGCCTGGAAGGAACCGCATCCCGAAGCGTGCGGGCCTCCCTCCGGCCGGCACCGCCGACAGAATCCGCGCTTTCCGGGGGTCGGTCCCGGTGCGGTCCGTGCGGCCCGTAGTTGTGCAGGAAGTCGCTTTCCTCGGGGCTGGGCTTATATTCCTTGCCGCCGTCTTCCCCGAAATAACTGGCCTGGAAGGAACCCTTGGACGCGGAGCGCGTCGATGATTGAGCCGAGGCGGGCGGGAGGAAGGAAAATTGAACAACAACCGCGAGTACTCCAAGACAGAGAGACGCCGACCCTCCGCGCATGCGCAGAGAGTCTAATAAACTTAACAGTTTGAATCAATTAGAAATTAGGACCTAGGACCTAAACCGCCTTAGGACTTAAGCCCCTTGGCGACTAGGCCCTTTGGCCGCGCAGATCGCGGAACATCTCCCACGCCCAAATCCCGGCCAGCGCCAGGCCGCCGCCCAGGACGAGGCCGAGGAGCGTCTGCCAAACCAGCGTGTGGTAGGGAATGCGCGCGTAACCGAAAATCCGCACGATCCCCGTCGGAGCGAACAGGCCGAGGAAAAGCCAGAATCGCGGGTCCCGGGCGGAGCTTTTCGGTTCGGCCTGGCCGAGCGAGTCGGCTTTGTCCATCCGATCCCGGATGTTGCGAAGCTGAAGCCAAAGCCCGATCGTCAAGCAGGGATAGCCCACGAGGACCTCCCGCCACCTCAGGCCCAGCCACCACAGCGGCTCGGGAAGGCTGCGCTGCCAGTCCAGGAGCGACGCAAGCCCGAAGCGCTGAAGCACGGCGCGCGGGAAGACCAAAAAACACGAGAAACACAGCAGAAATAGAAGCGTCGCCAAGCCGCGATACGTCACCGGCCTTAACCACCGCGCCGGCCACTCCTTCATCTCGTCCCCATACAAGGCCAAGAGGCCCAGCGCGAACGGCAGCAGAGTCGTCCAAACCGCCCAGGGAACCCCGATCAAACCGAGGCGCCAAAGCTCGAAAGCAAGCAGCGCGTATGCCGCGCTGGCGGCGATGATGGAACCCAAGACCGTCGCCGCCAGCGCGCCGGCGATTTCCGGGATCGGATCGGCTTCGGGCCAGCGCCGCGCCAGAGCCTCCTTGCGCAAGAACTGCAGGCCGCGCCGGATCGAGACGAGGACGCCGAAAACCGCGAGGACCGCCGCCACGCCGTAGCGCAGGAACGCGCCGATCCAAGACGCCGGCCCTCGGAGGCGGCCCGGTCCGGGATTCAACTCCAAGGACATGCCCCGTCCGCGCAGGGCCGTCGCGGTCGCGCGAAGCCCGTCGAGGTTGCGCTCCACGCCGAGTTCCGGGGCCAGATGCGCCACGACGAGCCGCGCGCCGCCGCCCAAGACGCGGCGCCATAACGGCGCCAAGCCTTCGCGAACGCGCACGTGCGCCGCCGAAAGAGCGGTCCCCTCCCATGCGCCCCACGACCCGTATCCCCTCCACCCCTGAGGCGGGGAGAAGGCCAGGGCGGTCCGGCCTCTGAGCGCCACGGCCTCCAGGACGGCCTGCTCGCTCGCCGCGGGAAGAGGTTGCACTTCCTTGCCCGCGGTGCCAGGCGCATATTTCCCGCCTGGCGCCGCGGGAAATTGAAACGCCGGGCCCAGCCAGAAAACGGCCGGGCCGGATACCGAGACCTTCGGGGACGCCATCATCAGGAGGAGCTGCATTTCCGCCGGGGCGGCCGCGCCGATGACGGGCGTGAGCCCCATGCGCCGCGCCGAGCGCATCGCCGCGGGATCGTAGCCGAGGGGAAGGGAACCGGGCTCGACCCCGTCGGGCAAGTTCAAAACATAGACGCCGCCGAAGCTCTGCGTCGAAATCCCGAAACCCCAGGCCCGGGAGGCGAGCAGGAGGTGCTCGAAGAGCTCACGATCGCGCACCCACAACGCGTTGGAACGTAGAGGAGAACCGGGGGAAACCAACCCCGCCGCCGCCCATTTTTCGGACTCCGTCTTGGAGAGATGGAGGACCTCCCCCCGCGCGATCCAGCTCGACAGCCGTTGCGGCTCAAGGTAAACGGCCGAAACGCCGATCGTCCGGGCCCGTTCCCATAGATCCTCGATAGGATACTCCGAGGCGCCGGCGGTCCGCTCCGCCTCGAGCGGATCAAGCGCCAGCATCACGGTTCGCGGCCGCCGCAGCGCGTCCAGAACGAGCAGGCCGACCACGGCGAACGCGGCCCCGACGAGCGTCGCGCCCGCCCACAGGCTTCGCGGCCGCCGCAGCCAACCCCAGAAACCCGACTTGGCGATGGGCGCAGACCCGCTCATGACGACGCGCCCGCCATCGCCCGGTATAGATCCGCGTACCGCGCGGCGGATTGCCGCCAGGAAAAATCCTGGGACATCGCGGCGGCGACCCGCGCCTTGCGCTCCGGGAGCCGGGCGCAAACCGAGAGCGCCCGCGTCATGGCGGCGGCCAGATCCTCGCGGGCGCACTTCGGCGCGACGAACCCGTTGGGCGGGCCGGGCGGGGAATCCTCCCGGACCGTATCGGCCAGGCCTCCGGTCCGGGTGACGACCGGAAGGGTTCCGTAGCGCATCGCGATCATCTGGCCGAGGCCGCAGGGCTCGAAACGGGACGGCATCAGGAACAGATCGGCGGCGGCGTAGATCCGGTGGGACAGCGCCTCATCGAAGCCGTTGCGCGTGCAGGCCGCTCCCGGGTGATCGCGGACGAGCTGCGCGTAGGCCTGCGCCAAGGCGGGATCGCCGGCTCCCAGCAGGATCAACTCGGCGCCGCCCCGCGCCAAAATGTCCGCCACCACCTCCAGCGCGACATCGAGCCCTTTCTGGGAATCGAGCCTCGACACGACGCCGATGAGCGGGACGTTCGGTTTTCCCTTGAGGCCGCATTCCGCGCGAAGCGCCGCCTTATTGGCGGCCTTGCCGGCCGGGGCGCCGTCCGCGTCGTAGGCCCGCGCCAAAAATTGGTCCGTTTCCGGGTTCCATATTTCCACGTCGATCCCGTTGAGGATCCCGCGCAGTTCGGCCCGGCGGTGCTTCAGGATGCCCTCCATCCCGCGGCCGAATTCGGGAGAGGACTGTATCTCCTGGGCGTAGGTCGGACTTACGGTCGTCAGGGCGTCGGCGAAGACGAGGCCCGCCTTCAGGAAATTGAAGCCGCCGTAATATTCCAGCCGGTCGGGAGTGAAATCGACCCAACCGAACCCGGCCAGGAACAACGCGTCCTTGGAAAACATTCCCTGATAGGCGATGTTATGGATCGTCAGGAGGCTCTTGGCCTTGGCGTAGAACGCGTCGATCTGGTAGAGGGTCTTCAGATAGGCCGGGATCAAGGCCGTCTGCCAATCGTGGCAATGGACGACGTCCGGCTTGAACCCCACGAACTTCGCTCCCTCCAGGACGGCCCGGCAGAAGAAGATGAAGCGCTCGTCGTTGTCGTCGTAATCCTTGCCGCCCGCCTGGTAGAGGCCTTCGCGCGCGAAATATTTCGGGCATTGGATGAAGTAGACCGTGACGGCCCCCCATGAGGCGGTCGACAGCGTCGCCGGCACCAACTCATGGCCGATGGGAACCCAGTAGCGCCCTGGAACCGCCTTGAGAGGGAAAGACCCTCCTTCGATCGCCCGGTAGCTCGGCAGGAATAGGCACACGCCGTGGCCCAGCCGGGCTACGCTCTGGGAGAGGGCTCCCGCCACGTCCGCCAGCCCCCCCGTCTTGCAGAAAGGGACCATTTCGCTGGCGGCCACGAGAATGTTCATGGGCCGGGCAGGGTGGCCGAGAACTGCTCCAACGGCGGCAGCTCCGAAAGGCCCTTGAGGCCGAAAAGCCTAAGGAATTCAGGAGTCGTCCCGTAAAGAAGCGGCCGGCCGACCGTCTCGCGCCGGCCCACCACCCGCACCAGGCGCTTGTCCAAGAGCGTCTCGAGCGCCGCGATGACCTCGACCCCGCGGATTTCCTCGATCTCGGCGCGCGTGATCGGCTGTTTATAGGCGATGATGGACAAGGTCTCGAGCGCCGCGGCGGACAGGCGCATCGTCGTGCGCTCGGTGTAGAGCCGGCGCACGAAGGGAGCGTACTCCGAGCGGCTCGCCATCTGGAAACCGTCGGCGATCTCGACGATCTGGACCGCCGAGCCGCGTTCCTCGTATTCCCGGCGCAGTTCCTGCACGGCGCCGATCACCGTGTCGTAGTCTTCCTCTTCTAAAATTTCCGAGATCCGCTTGAGTCCCAGCGGCTGATCGGTGATGAAGAGGAGCGTTTCGACGGCTTTCTTCAGCCGCTGCAGGTCTTGGGGCGCGGTATCCGTGTTCATCAAGAGGCCTCCTCGGAGTGCGCCGATTCTCCCTCCGGCCAAAGCCCAGTGACGGGAGCGGACGGCGGCTCTTTTTTATAAATGAGAATTTCGGAAAAGGGAGCTTCCTGCCGGGCGAACGCCTTCTGCAGCTTGATGAGCTCCAGGAGGGCCAAAAAACAGCTCAGGATCGCCAGGCGGCGCGTCTCGCCCTGGAAGATCTCCCTGAAAGCGACGTAAGGCCTCTGCGCCAAAAGCCGAAGTATCTTCTCGATCTTTTCCTCGACCGGGAACTGCTCCCCCATCACGACCATCCCGCGGTCCTCGGCCGAGTCGAGGATTTCCCTCAACGTCGACAGAAGCTCGAACATGCTGACGCGCAGCGTCTTCTCGTCATCGGAAAAGAAGGGCGCCCCGCGGTAGAACACTCCCTTGAAATTCTCGGCGCGCTCCTCCAGGAATCGCGCCGCCCCCTTGAACCGCTGATATTCCAGGAGCTTGCTGACCAGCTCACGGCGCGGGTCGGGCCCCTCCTCCGGCTCGGCCCCATGGGAAGGGAGCAGCATCTGCGCCTTGATCTGCATTAAAGTGGACGCCATGACGAGGAACTCCCCGGCCGCCTCCAGGTTGAGGTCCTTCATCAGCTCGATGGTGCTCAAGTACTCCCGAGTGATCTCCGAGATCGGGATGTTGTAGATGTCCAGATCGCTTTTCCGGATAAGATACAGCAGCAGGTCGAGAGGGCCCTCGAACACCTCGAGATGCACTTCATATGTTTCAGAGCTCATGATAGATGCATCGCCTTGCGGACTCGTTCCATGGTTTTTTCGGCGACCTCCCGCGCCTTGCGGCTGCCCTCGACCCAAATTTCCTCGACGAGACCTTCTTCGCGGCCGTAGCGCTCGCGCGCCTGCCGGAAGCTCTCGAATGAAGGCTCTAGAGAGCCCAACAGGTCCCGTTTGCACGCCACGCACCCGATTTTCCCGTCGCGGCACTCCTGCCCGCGCCGCTCGGCGTAGCCGCTGTAGAGCTTGTGCAGCGCGAATACGACGCAGCCCGGCTGGTTTTCCGCGCACGGCTCCGGATGGCCGGGATCATCGGCGCGGAGCTTGGTCGGATCGGTGTACATCGCCATCGCCTTGGACGCGAGCGTCCGGGGCGTTTCCAAAAGTTCCACCGCGTTGCCGTACGATTTCGACATCTTGCGGCCGTCGACGCCCGGAATCTTGGGGGTCGGCGTGAGGAGCGCCTGTGGCTCGGCCAGGACGGGGCCGTAGAAGGCATTGAACCGCCGCGCGATCTCGCGCGAGAGCTCGACGTGGGGCAGCTGATCCTGGCCCACGGGGACCAGTTCACCGCCGTAAAGCAAAATGTCGGCAGCCTGCAGGACCGGGTAGCCCAAAAATCCGTGCGTACGCAAGGCCTGCTCGCCCGCTTCCTGTTCCGCGACCGCGGCAGCGGCGCTCTTGCCGGCAAGCCCCTCGGCGGCCCGCGACAGCTTCGTCTTGGAAAGCTCCTGGAGCTGCTCCTTCCAGGTCGGGTTGTTCTCGAGCCAGGAGAGCGGCGTGATCATCGAAAGCAGGAGGGCCAGCTCCGCGTGCTGCGGCACGCTCGACTGCTTGAAGATCAGGCACCGCTCGGGATCGATCCCCGCCGCGAGCCAATCCAGCGCCATCTCGCGGATGTTCTCCTGCAGAAGGCGCGTATCCTCGTAACCGGTCGTCAGCATGTGCCAGTCGACGACCGCGAAATGGCACCGGTACTCCGGCCGGCCTTGGCCGTCGCGGCGATTCTGCAGGTCAACCCAATTCTTCAAGGCGCCCCAGTAGTTCCCCAAGTGCAGGCGCCCGGTGGGGCGCATCCCGGACATGACGAGGCGCGGGGAAGCCGGAGGGCCGCCCGTCATAAGAGCCCGATGCGCGAAAACGCCTCCAGGATGAAGCGGGACGGAACCACCACCCAGGAGTTGACCAGCCGCGTCATGATGAGAAACATCAGGATGAACATCCCGTAGGGAATATGCCGCTCGTAGCGCCCCCGCCACGGCTCGGGGAGGAGATTCGAGAGGACTTGGGATCCGTCCAAGGGATGAATCGGCAGGAGATTGAAAAACGCCAGGAAGAGGTTGATATTGACCGCGAAAATCAGGGCGTCCAGGAGAGTCTGCTGGAAGGCGCCGCCGAACGCCGCGGCCAACGACACCAACTTGAACAAAACGGCCGCCGTTAAAGCCATCGTCAGATTGGAGCCCGGCCCCACCAGCGCCACCTGCAGCAGGTCCCGACGAGGGTGGTTCAGCCGATGCGCGCTGACAGGCACCGGCTTGGCCCACGCGAACATCGGCAGATGGGCCAGGTAGCAGAAGAGGGGAAGCATCACCGTGCCGAAGGGGTCTATGTGGGGGATGGGGTTCAAGGTCAGGCGTCCCATGCGCTCGGCGGTGTCGTCCCCCTTGAAATAGGCGACGATCCCATGTGCCAGCTCATGAACGACCACCGCGAAGAAAAGAATGGGCAGCTGGACGATCCATTCCACCGCCGTATTTTATATGTTTCCCGTCGAAGGGGTCAACGAGTTTAAGGCCGCATGCGGCCGAGCTGCGCCATCTGCTTCTGGACTTCCGCGATGAACTCCGCGAGGTAGGTTCCGACGAGCGGCAGGTTGACCGCATGGGCGACGACCTTGTAGGCAACCACCACGACGGCTCCGGCGAGAGGCCCGACTCCCAGCGCGAAGCCCAGGCCCCGGGAGACTCCCGCCAGGAAGTTCAGCCAGGCGATCCTCCATGGGTTGCTCAAAATTTCCGCCATCCACAGCAGCTCGGTCGGGCGCGCCGGATGCATCGGGACGATCTTTTCGGGGGCGTCTTCCTGGGACATAGCGCTCCTTCAGCGGCTTCGTTGTACCATATCTCCCGGCTCCCGCTCCAGACTTGAAATCGCGATTTCTATTGACATGTCAAGTAATGCCGCTCCAACTCCACGGCACTGACGCTTATTTTCGCGCCCCGCATACCGACTATGGCCGGCCATAGTTCCGGCTACGCCACATAAGCCCCCGTCCGCGCAGGCGTCCAGGAATCCTAAAATTTCTACGGCAAATTGTTACCGCGCTAAAAAACCATGAAAGCGGGCGAGCAAAACGTCAACCTAAAAAAACGCAGAACGTTCGGGCCAAAAAAACCATGAAAGGGGAAAGGCCGTTTAAGCCGGGAAATTAACTTTCAGCCAGCGCAAGGCTTGAGGACGATCCGCGAACTTCCCGCGCCACTGAGCCCGGGCGGCGCGGTCCAAAATACGCTGATAACGAGGTCCCGGCTTAAGGCCCAAGCCCTGGAGGTCCCGGCCAGAGATCAAAACCGGCTGCAGAGCCGCGGGAGAGAGCCGCGCGCGCATGAGCACGATGAGCCGGCGCGTTAGAGGATCCGGCCTCTCGCGGGGAGCGGCGCGGCGCGCGCAGACCCGCAACGCCTCCTCGATCGGCCGCGAGATCTGCCGCTCCAAGCGCAGGCTCCGCACGAACCCCAGTCCATCTTCCGAAGCTTCGCTCGCCCGGGAAGAACCCTGCAGGTGCAAGGCGATCATCCCAAGACGCTCCCAAGAACCGCCTCCCTCGGCGATGTTCTTGGGCCAAGCCAGCCGTTCGTGCAGCAAATCAGAGAGCTTCCATGCCTTGATCGTGCGCAGCGCGCAGACGGGGTCCCGCTCCTCCAAAATACGGACCAGCTCGTTGCGCGCGCGCTCTCGGGAGAGACGCAGCGCATACCCGGCCTTCAGGGCGTCCCGGCGCAGGGACTCGGTCCCGGCCTCCAGGCGCAGGCGGTAGCGGCAGGCGTAGCGCGCCGCGCGAAACATCCGCGTCGGGTCATCGCGAAAACTCAAGGGGTGCAGAACTCGCAGAAGCCGCCGCTTCAAGTCCCCCCAACCCCGCTGGGGATCGATCAGCTCGCCCGAGTCCGCCGAACGCACCGCCACCGCCATGGCGTTGACCGAAAAGTCCCTCCGGGCCAAGTCTTCCGAGAGCCCCGCCGCCCGCACGACGGGAAGAGCCGCCGGCTGCGGATAACGCTCGGAGCGCGCCCGCACGAAATCGAGACGCAGACCCGAGGAGATATTGCAACGCACCGTCTTGAACGAATCGAACCGCTCCGTAGTCCCGCCCCACTTTCTCGAACAGAACCGTATGAGCGGCAGCGGATCCGACTCCGTCACGAAATCCAAATCCTTGGTCGGGGCGCCGAGCATCCAGTCCCGCACGCACCCCCCGACCGCGTAGAGAGGCAGCCGCGCCCTCCGCGCCTCGGCCGCCAACGGGCCAAGCACTTCCTGAAGCTCCATGGGAAAGCGTATCAGCATGTTGCTAAGCATGTCTTATTGGGAAATCCGCTTCAAGTAATCCGTAATGATGCGCTCGTACGCTTTCGGGCGCTTCTCGCGCATGGATTTCTCCACGTCCCGGCGGATCTCGCGGGGAGGCTGATACTCATCGGCCGCCGGCAATTCGACGCGCCCCGTCCGCGCTCCAGAACCTCCCGAAGCGCCCGCGGGCCGCGCCGAACCGGGGGAACTCCCCCCAAAAGGCTCCAGGCCGCCGGCCTCCAATTGCCGGCGTCGTTTCAACAGTTCCGACATGCCCTGCTCCCCGCGTTCCAGCAGTTCCAGAGCCTTCTCTTCCTTGCCGATCGCCAGAGGAGCGTCCCGGCGCTCGAGCGCCTCGATCGCCGAAGCTTGCTCCAGGAGCGCCGAGCCCGCGGAGTGAGCCAGTTCGGAGACCGTCTCGCCGCCTTCTGACTCCAACGAGCGGAGATCCCTCTCCAAATCCAAGGTCTTACGGCGCGATTGCGACTGCGAGTCCATCGCCTCGGACGCGCCGCGCAGGGCTTCCGGAGTCATCGCGGGCCGAGGCCCTCCCCGCCCCAACTCATCGAGGATGTCCTGCTCCTCTTGGGACAAGGCCCGAAGACGGGACTCTCGCCTGGGGTTGGATCGGATAGCCTCCTTCAACCCGCGCACGGCCAGTTCCAAATGCTGGGGAGCCCGGTCTATCTTGCGCTCCTCGAATTCCTTCAGGGCGGAGCGCATCGCGGCCACCGTCTCCAACGACACGGACGCGCCCGATCCCCGCGTTTTCTCCAAGACCGCCTTCTGGCGGGCCGCCAAGCCCTCCAGGAATTTTTTCTGCGCCTCGATGCGGGCGCTCGCCATAGCGTCCTGAAAATCCCGGGCCGCCTGGAGACTACGCTCCTGTTGCGCGACGGTGTCTTGCCACCGCTCCATGGCGCGCTCCATACGGCTCGACAGCGACCGCTCGCCCCGCAGTCCGGCTTCCCGCGCCGCGTCCTCGGCCGCGTCGGCGATCGCCCGCCGAACCTTTCCCAACTCCTCGGCCAACCGCTCGGCCAGACGCGCCGCCGAGGAAAAATCGCCGGCCCGCAAGGCGCTCATGAGCCGGTCGGCCATGAGCTGCGCGGAGCGGATCGGCGCGACATACACGCGCCGCTCCTGCGCCGCGGCGGGCGCGCCCTCCTTTCTGCTTGAGTCGAGCCTCCGCGCCAACTCCTCCATTTCCTTTTGAAGACGCTTCAGCGCCCGCTCCAAATCCTGCGATTCCCGGGGCGATGGACCGCGCCCCCCCTCCCCCAGTTCCGAAAGGGCCGAGGCGATATCCCTCGCCGAGCGATCCATCTTATCCGCATTGGACCATAGGTCCTGCAAGGCCTGCAGCTCGCGGCTCTCATCCAACAAACGCTCAACGCCCCGGGCGGTTTCCTCGAGCCCGGAGTGCGCCTGATCCGCCTCGCGCCATTTCCTTTCACGCCCCAGCGCGAGCGCCTTAGGGAGAACCCGGGAGCGCGCGTTTTCCAAACGGCGGGCCGCATCCTGCGCCTGCTGGACGAAGGCCGGATTCGCATAGGGGTCCTTGGAAAGCGCCTGTGAAAACTCCCCGAACTGTTGCGAGGCATCCTTCCATTGGCGCTCCAGCCCGGATTCCATCTCCCGGTAGTTCGCCTCCGATTTCACGAGCTCACGGAGCTGAGCCTCCACCTGAGCCCACTGCCGCTCGACGCCCGCATGAGCCCCCTCGAAATCGGCGATCCGGACCGCCCCCCTCCCGGAAAACCCGATCTGAGGCTTGAAGGCGTGGCGGTCCGCCACCTTGAGACGAAACTCCACGCGCTGCCCGATCGCAAGTCCGGACAAATCCCACCGGTACTCTCCAGCGTCCTCCACCGGAAAGCGCGCGCCCGCGTTCGTTCCCGAGGAGGCGCCCTTGCCCCATGCGCGTATCGGCAGGGTGCCAACGGCCTCCCCGGGCGGCCCGTACTCCAAGTCCACCGAAGCGAGCCCCATGTCGTCCTTCGCCGCGTAAAAAAGCGTCAATGTTTCCTGAGGGCTCGCCTCCACCTCGAAGGCGGGGGACAGAAGCTCGACCGTCGGGGAATTATCCTCCAGGGCGCGCAAGGGATAAGCGACCGGGCGCGGATCCGAGATGCCTTCCGTCGACCGCAGGTTCAGCTGGAAGGCGCCGTCTTGAGCCAAGGCAAAACCGGCCTCATAGTCCCCGGAAGGCGTCTTTCTCAAAGGAAGTACTACCTCCTCCCGCGACGCCGCCGCATACGAAACGCTAAGCGCGGCGGCCGACAGAGGAACGGAAGGCCTGCCGTGAACGACCACCCAACTCCCCCGCAGCGCCGAGACGCCCTCCGTTCCCAATGGAAAATCCGACAACGCGTCCTCTGGTTTCAGTCGCCCCGGCAAATGGATCCGTGCCCTCGCGTCCGATAGCCGAGGAAAAGGAACCGGCACCAACCGGTAGACCCGGCTACGCGCGTCGGCCCGGACCAGCCGGTACTCGATCGCGCGGACCAGTTCCTCCACGCGGTAACTCCGCTCGCCCGCGGGCCCGGCATCCCAATCGGCCGGGGTCCACGCGGAGTCCGGCGTCCGAAGCCACAGGCGGACGTCCTCCTGCGCGATTCCAGGGCCGTCCCCCGCCGAGTTCCGGTTCCGTCCTCCAAACCGCGGCCGGGCGGAGATCGTCGCCGGCCCGCCCCAGACCACGCGCGCATTGCCGGGCGATATCTCGAAGAGCTGCTCCAGCGAAACGTCCCTCCAAGGGAGCAGAATGCGGCTCCACCCCGGAGAATTTCGATGGAGCCACGGGCCGCACAACAGCCAAAGGAGTCCGAGCCCCGCCAGCCTCTTTCGAAGTCCCGCGGAGAGTTCCGGCCTGGAAAGAGAAATTTTCGGATATCCCGCGAGCAGCCGGTCCGTTTCCTCGATGTGAGCCCGCGCCAGAGCCGCGGAGGTGCGCGGCCCGGCACCCATCCTGGACAGCTCCCAAGCCGAGACGAGGTAATGGCGCAAGTCCGCCGCGCCGGCCGCCGACCGAGCGTCCGAAAGTCGTTGGGAGGCGGCCGCGCGCAGCACCGTAACGGACGTCAATTGGAAAAGAGGCTCCCACCCCCACCGATACGTCTCCCAAAGAATGCAGACGCCGATCGACGCCAGCATGGCCCAGCGCAAGGCAAGCGGCAACAGGAAGACGGCATCCGCCATGAAAGCGCCCAGGAACAAGCTTCCTCCGGTCCATAACAGCCCGGCCCCGGCCTCCAGCAGCCGCGCGCGCGCGTACTCGCGGCGCCACCGGAGAGCCTCGCTCTCTATTCCCGAAGTCATCCGCCCGCTCCCGATCTAAAAACGCCGTCCTTCCACTTCGCGGCCAAGGCTCGCGCCGCGTCCGGTCGCCCCGAAAGTTCCAAGAGGCGGATCAAATGACGGCAGCCCTGCGCGTCTTGCGTCAAATCGTAGAGGAAAAT
Organism: Elusimicrobiota bacterium; assembly: GCA_016207585.1. Taxonomy (GTDB): domain Bacteria; phylum Elusimicrobiota; class Elusimicrobia; order UBA1565; family JACRDR01; genus JACQPI01. Next base: position 19,151 of record JACQPI010000223.1, read on the forward strand.
GGAATGATCGATGACGCGCACCGGCCGGCGCTCCTTCAACCAGTCGAAAATCGATTTATCGGCATAGTACACGGCCTGGAGATTGGTAGCCGACACCGCAAACAACACCCGCCCCGACGCGGAGGGGTCGACCGCATCGCCGTTTCGCTCCACGTTGGCAACGAACCCGACCGGAACGTATTTCAGCCCGTAGGCCGACGGATCCGCGGACCCGAAGTAGGACAGGTAGACGGGAGGCCCTCCCATGATCCCCACCTCCCGCGCCAAGCTCTTGAGCCCCTGCCCCCAATCCAGGTTAGAATCCGCCAGATACCGGTACCCTTGAGAAGGTCCGCCCACCGTCTCGTTGAAATAGGCCAAGTAATGCGGATGCACGCGCAGCACCGAGCCAACGAGCCAGGCCCCCAGCGCCGCCGCGGCGAAACGGCCGGACCTGAAATTCCACAACCGAGCCGCCCCGTAGGCGCTCCAAAGAAGGATAAACGGAACCACGGGCAGAACGTGCCGGTACCCGATCTGGGTCTTGGCCAGAAGGGCCGCCGCGAAATAAAGGGACGGCGGCACGCTCCACCACAGGAAATGTCCTGGGACGCCGCGCCTTCCGCGCCACCAAAACACCAGCCCGGCGGCCGCCAATATCCAGACGGGAAGCGGGGTCTTGATAAAAAGAGCCACGGGGAAGTAAAGAAGGAACCCCTGCGTCGAATGCCGCCCCATGAAAAATGCGGATCGTCCCTGCTGGGTATGCCACAAGGTGGCGCTCAATCCCTCCCAATACCGCGGAAGCTGGTCGAATTTATAGACCGCGGCGAGGGTTCCCGCCGCGACCGCCGATGCGGCGAGGATCCACTTCCAGGGAACGCGCGGCTTCGGGATTGGGCGCAGCACCCAATCCAGAGCGGCCGTCGCGGCCAGGATGGGGACCAGGACGATCATGTTGAACTTGGAGGCGTACCCCAAGCCGACGCAAACCCCTACAGGCACCCAGCGCCGGCCAAACCGCGCGACTCCGCCTTGAGCAGCGCCTGACGAGCGCTCCCCCGAATCCCAAACCTCGGACAACGCCCCGGCCAGCAGCCAGACGCTCAGGAAAAACCACGTCGCGGCCGCCATATCCGTCGTGACGAGAGGGGCATTGGACAGGAAAGCCGGGCAGAAGGCGTACAGAACGGCCGCGGCGGCCATGCCGACGTCTCCCGCCGCCCGCCGCGAGCAGATCAGGACGCCGGCGCCTAAAAGCGCGGTCCAGACCAGAAAGAGTACCAGCCGCGCGGCGTTGAGCATCCGTTCGGCTCCGACGCGGTTGCGATACAGGAACATGTCCGCGTAATGGAACTGCCTCCCCTCCAGCCAGTGCGGATGGTGAAGATACAAATCGGGCCTCATCTGCAAGAGGGGCGCCGCGGCGAGCAGTTTGGCCAGCGGCGGATGGTCTTGGCTGTTGAGGCGAAAAGTTCCCGCCGCCCAGTACGAGTAGCCGCTCGCCAGGTGCACCGCCTCGTCGTAGGTCGCGGCCTCGGAGCGGATGAAGCGGACGCCCAGATAAAGGTGAGCCGCCAAGGGCAAAGCGACGAGGACTCCCAACACGTACCGGCGATTCACGTCCGAGAAAGCCCCATTTTAGAGAAGGATTATTCGACGGCAGACGCAAACCTGGATTTTTGGAGGATGCGCTCTAACCCCGGCAAGATGTTCTTCAATAGAATCACAAGGACTCCGTGACGCGCGTTTTGAGTATAGACCGTGATTTTACCGATGTCAAGAACCCCCACAGGGACCCACACAGGGA
>JACQPI010000211.1 GCA_016207585.1 Elusimicrobiota bacterium
GAGATACGCCCCATCCACCATCAGAGGGAAGACCGGGCGCAGGCGCACATATTCGTCTGTTTTTTGGCGTACGTCCTCTGGAAATTGCTGGAGCAATGGCAGAGTCGCGCGGGTTTGGGTAATTCGCCGCGGACGATCCTGCAGGAGTTGGGTCACATCCACAGCGGCGACGTCATACTGCCCACGATCACCGGCGAGCGGATTCGACTGCGAAGCGTCGTCAGTCCGGAAAAGGCGCAGAAGATCATCCTGCAGCGGCTGGGGATTGATCTGCCCAGGCGCATGAGGATACCAGAGCACCTGGTGGCCAAAATGTAGTGCCAACTTTTGGGCCCAGATGCTGGAATTTCCAGCATTATTTCGCGGCTACTGCGGAAGTTGGGCTAGGTCGGACCTAGGACATACCTGGAGGACGCACCCCCTACCGTTGCCCTTTTTCCCGGGTCAAGAAGTGTTGCCCCAGGAGGAGGGCCGTGGTAACGAGTAGCAGCAGCGTCGCCAGGGCGTTGACCTCGGGCGTGATGCCGAATTTCATCATCGAGTAGATCCGGATCGGCAGGGTCTCGACGCCGATTCCCGCTACGAAAAACGAGGTCACGAAATCCTCGAACGACATCGTGAAGGCCAACAAGCCGCCGGATAGGAGGGCCGGCCTTAACAGAGGGAGCGTCACTTTCCGGAAGGCCGTCCACTCCGTCGCGCCGAGGTCCATCGCGGCCTCCTCGATGTTGGCGTTTCTCAGGGATAAAAGCCGCGCACGAATCGCACCGGTCGTATAAGGCAGGCAAAAGATGACATGCGCGGCGACGAGCGTCGGAAAGGAAAGCGGGATGTTCGCGCGCACGAAGAACGTCAGCAGGCCCACCCCGAGGACGACCTCCGGCAGCATCATCGGGACGTTGATGAAGCCGGTGTAGGCCTTGCGTCCCCTAAACGGGGGATGGCGCACGAGGACGTAGCTCGCCAGCACTCCCAGCGCAAGAGATGCAAGAGCCGCCGAGACCGCGAGTTCGAGGCTCGTCAGGAAGGCGGCCAGCATCTCGTGGTTGGAAGCCAGGCGGCGGTACCACTCAAAAGTGAATCCTTTCCAGACGACGTTGCGCCGCGCGTTGTTGAAGGAGAATGCCATCATGACCGCCATGGGCAGATAGAGGAAAACGTAGACCCCTGCGCACCAGCTCCAGAGCCCCCATGGCCGCCGTAAGGGCCCTAAGCCCATCAAACCCGTCCCGCCTCGAAGCCGGAGCCTTCCAGCCTGAGATAGCCGTAAAATCCGATCAGCAGAACGGCGATCAAGACCACGGCGACCGCGCTTCCGAAAGCCCAGTCCTGGGCCACCATGAACTGGTTTTGGATGAGATTGCCGATCAGGTAGGTGCGCGGGCCGCCCAGGAACTCTGCCGTCAGGAAGTCCCCCGCGCACGGTATGAACGTGAGGAGACATCCCGCCGCGATTCCCGGCATGCTCAAGGGCAACGTGACTTTCGTGAAAGTGCTTCGAGGGGTGGCGCCGAGGTCTTTGGCGGCCTCGATGAGCGCCCGAGGAATTTTCTCGAGGCAGGCGTAGAGGGGCAGGACCATGAAGGGCAGATAGAAATAGACGAGTCCCAGGATGACCGCGAAAGGCCTGTTCAGGAACTGGATCGGCGTTTCGATAAGACCGAGGCCGATGAGGAGATTGTTGATCAGGCCTTCCCTGCCCAGCAGAATGATCCAGGAGTAGATCGCCACGAGGCAGGAGGTCCAGAAGGGCAGCATGATCATGACGATCAGCATCTCGCGGCGGCGGCCCGCGTAAAAGCTCAAGGTGTAGGCGACGCCGTAGCCCAAGACGAGGCACAGGAACGTCGTCGTCGCGGCGTAAACGAGGGAGCGCCCCAAAACCGGAGCATAGACGGCATCGAGAATCTTGGCGTAGTTCCCGAGGCTGAATTCCCAGACGACCATGCCGTAGGGGCCTCGGCGGGTCAGAGAGAGGGCCAGTATCAATAGAAGCGGAAGAACCAAACCGCATAGGAGCCACAGGCTCGCCGGCGCCATGAGCGCGTGGCTGGCGGAAGGCCGTTCGCCTGCGATCAGGCGCGACAGGAACAAGTCCAGTCGAGAGCGAGCGAGCGCGGGGCTGCGGGCTGCCGGCGAAGAAGCGAGCGGCGCTCCGGGACTCAGCTGCAGGGGGGGCATCGTTAGGAAGCCAAGTCCCGTATCAGGATGCTGTCGATGATTCGACGGAACGTCGCCGCGTCGAACGGCTTTTGGAGGATGTAGCGCAGGTTCGGAAAGCGGGTGAACCAGGCCGTCTTTTGCTCGTCGGACAGAGGGCGGGCGGTCATGAGGACGACCGGGATGGTCACGCTCTTGGCGTCCTGGGCCACCGCCTGCAGGAAGCGGTCTCCCGTCATGTGAGGCATCGTGAGGTCCGTGATGACGAGGTTCGGCCGGAGCTTGGCGATCTGCTCCAACCCGCTCTCCCCGTCCGGGGCGCGCGTCACCTCGTCTTCCGGATGCATCGCCAGGCTCAGGAATTCGAAGAACGGCACCTCATCCTCGACGACCAGGATTCTGTATTTGGCCCTGGAGGTTTTCGCGGGAGCGGAGGCTGGAGCGGCCGGCGCGACCGGGCGGGGCGGCGGCGTCGGACGGCTGGAGAGCACCTGCGCGACCGACTCGAGCAGGCTGTCGAGCTTGAAAGGCTTGGGCAGCCATTTACGAAAGTTCGGGTGCTGCTGGAACATCGAGACGGTCACCGGGTCCAGCGCCGCGGCCGTCATCATGATGACCGGAATATAGTAGAGGGCCGGATTGGTCCGCAGGTGCCTCAGAACCTCGGAGCCCGTCATTTTCGGCAGGATCACGTCGCACACGATAAGATCGGGGACCTGATTGACCGCCAGCGTGACGCCTTCCTGTCCGTCCGCGGCCGTGAGGACCTCGTACTGGCCCCCCAGGGCCGTCGAGATGAGTTCCCGAAGTTCTCCTTCGTCATCGATGACGAGGATGCGCGCCTTGGCCCTCTGCGTCGATATCACAGGATCTTTACCTCCTGCCACGCGCGGTTCCAGAGCTCGTCGGCCTCCGGATCGAGCGGCGCGTAGAATTGGAGGCGCGCCTCGACCGCCGGGGGCGGATAGACGCGAGGATCGTTCCTGAGCGTCGGCTCCAGCCGCTTGATCGCCTCGGCGTTGGGGGTCGCGTAGCGGACGCTGTTGGATATCTCGGCCCCGACTTCCGGGCTTAAGAGGTAGTCCACGAGTCGAAGCACCTCGGCCCGCCGGCCGGCGCCCCGGATCAGACAGAGGCTGTCGACCCAGATGAAGCTCCCTTCCTTGGGAATGACGTAATCGACATGCGTATTCTCGCGGGCGGCCTGAAGGACGTCGCCGCTCCAGCCTTGCGCCAGCCACAGCTCCCCCGACACGAGATCGTCGACGAACGTGGAGGAGCTGTATTGCTTCAATATTCCCCGCTGCTTGAGAAGCAGGTCCCGAGCCTTCTCGAGTTGGGCCGGATCCTTGGAATCCAGCGGGGACCCCGTCAAAAGCAACGCGACGCCGATGCCATCGCGAAGATTGTCGAGCATCGAGACGCGTCCCTTATAGCGCTCGTCCCAGAGCGACCACCAGCTTTGGGGCGGCTTGGCGAGCTTGCGGGCGTTGTAGCCGATGCCGGTCGTGCCCCAGAGGTAGGGGATCGTATAGAGAAGCCCAGGATCGTAGGAAGGATCGCGAAAGCGCGGCGCGATACGGCGCAGGTTTTTCAAAATGTCGTGAGGCACGGGATCGAGAAGCCGCATCGCCTTCAGGCGCGGGATCATGTAGTCGGTCGCGACGAAGAGGTCGTAGCCGCGCACGCCGGCCTTGAGCTTGGAGAACATCTCTTCCTCGCTCGAATAGACCTCATAATTGACCTTGATTCCGGCCTCCTTCTCGAAGCGCGGAAGGGTCTCTTTCCCGATGTAATTGAACCAGTTGAAGAAGTTGACCGTATTCGGGTCGCGCCCCCGGCAGGCCTCCAAGGCCGGCAGGCCGCCCACGGCGGCGAGGGCGGCGATCCTCAAGAAATCCCGGCGGGTCGCGCGCATGCCTCTACGCGACGTCCGTCGTTCGTGAAGGCGCGACGCAAGCCTGGAGTATTCTAAGGTCCGAGGGCCGAAATTCGACCCATACCTCCCGGAAGTCGGAGGCCGTATCCGCCCCGGCCCACGCCCCGGAGTCCGTCGTTACGGCAGTGAGGACCTTGCCGGACTTGGGAAACGGCGAGCAGAGGAATTGCCTGCTGGCCCCCAAATAGACGTTTTCCAGAAGCTTCGCGGGGAAGCAGACGGTTCCCTCCTGCGGCGAAGACGGCCTCGCCCCGTGGATATGGATGCGTTCGGGACGGATCGCGACCGAGAGCTTTTTGCCTGGCACGGAGGCCGAGCCGCCGTTTTGCGGGAAGAGTACCTCGACTTCCCCTTCCAGCATAAGACGCGTCCCATCGTGTCCCGAAGCCAGGACCTCCCCATCGAGGATGTTGGCGGAGCCGATGAAGTCCGCTACGAAGCTCGACTGCGGCTTTTCGTATATCTCCCTGGGTCCTCCCAGCTGCTCGATCTCCCCGGCGTTGAAGACCGCGATCCGGTCCGAGAGGGTCAGGGCTTCCTCCTGGTCGTGGGTGACGTAGATGAAAGCGATCCCGAGCCGGCGCTGGATTCCCTTGAGCTCGAGCTGCATCTGGCGCCGGAGCTTGAGGTCGAGGGCCCCAAGGGGCTCATCGAGCAGAAGCAGGCTTGGACGGCCAACGATCGCGCGCGCCAAGGCGACGCGCTGTTGCTGGCCGCCCGAGAGCTGGTCGATGCGGCGGCTTTCAAAGCCCGAGAGCTTCACGAGGTCCAACGCCTCCAGGACGCGTTGACGGACCTCGGCCTCCGGGCGTCTTTGGATCCGCAGCCCGAAGGCGGTATTGTCAAAAACATCGTAGTGCGGAAACAAGGCGTAGTGCTGGAAGACCGTATGGACGTCGCGGGCGTAGGGCGCCTCGGAGGTCACATCGCGGCCCTTCAAAAAGACCCGGCCGTCGTCCGGCCAGTCGAAGCCTCCGATGATTCGCAAGGTGGTCGTCTTACCGCAACCGGAGGGCCCCAAAAAAGTCAGAAATTCCCCGGGATAGACTTGCAGGGAAATACCCTTGAGAACCTTTTGCGGGCCGAAGGACTTTTCGATCCCTTGAAGTTCTAAGAGCGGTGCCTGCGCCATGGTTTCTTTTCGAACAAACTTAAGGCGTCAACCATTCCCTTCGCCATGCTCGGTCATAGGATGCAGAATATCACATTCTATCCGCGACAATATAGGGCCCAAAGGCCTTGTCAGGGTTGGGACTTCCCGCCCATTTGGATCTGTTTATTGATCCAATCCAGGAGATCGGTCCCCACCCGATCTTCTTGGGATTGCCCCTTGGAATCGAGCCGACGGTGGTCCAAATCATCGTAGCGCGCGTACGTCAGGTTGGATTTTTCCAGCTCCTTGAAACGAGCCTCCACCCTGTCGGAACTCTCGATGGGGACGGCGCGGTCGCGGACCCCGTGCGCCAGGTACAGGGGAATCTGCAGTTTCTCCAAGTCGGAGAGCGGATTCAGGGAGAGATAGGAGGACCACCATCGGAACGTGTTGGTCCTGCCAAGCCACGTCTTTGAGGATTCGGGGTCTTCCATGATCCGCCCGATCTGCGCCAGCAACTCGGCGAGGGCTTGTTTTATCTCCTGCTCCGACCGTCCTTCTTCCTTCATGGCCTTGGATTTCGCGAGGGCCAGTTCCTCGGGGGGCGGCAAGCCGCCTCCGGAGCCCAGAAGCGCCGCCGCGGTTGATTCGGATATGGCCCGCGCCAGCATCAGCGCGAGCAGGCCCCCCTCCGACTCCCCCACCCATAGAATACGACGGTCCCAGCCGGGAAGCTCGCCTCGGAAAGCATGAAGCATCTGCAGGTAGTCGAGCATCCTGTCTCCGATCGAATTATTGCGAAGGAACTCCTTGGGGCAGCGCCATCGCCCGCCGCGTTTGAGACCTCTCACCTCGACGGCGGCGAAGGCGGCCCCTAGCGAGGTGAACGTCGCGCGATGGGCCTCGAAGTAAGGCCAGACGGACCGGCAGCCGTTCTCCTGGACGTAGATGACGACCGGAAAGCCGTCGGAGGCCGGAACCGAGAGGTAGTAGACGAGCTTGGAGGAGGCGTTGTTTCGCGGGAGCACGAAAGTTTCTTGGGCAAGGACGGATGCGGCATGGAAATGGGGTAAAAAGAACAAGAAAGGAACGAAGAGCGCCGTTCGGCGAAACCCTCGCGACGCGACGAGAAGCCGAGGACTATGGCCGGCCATAGTCGGTATGCGATGCCCTTGAGCGATCACAGGTGTCAGGCCGGATCGCCGAAGACCGTGTAGTGCCACGGCTTGCGCGCCGCGCCAGTCGTCTCAATCATGACGTGCTTGAGCGTCGTGTACTCCTGGAAGGCGCAGGCCGAGAGGTCCTTGCCGAAGCCGGATTGCTTGACCCCGCCGTGGGGCGTCTCGGAGGTCAGCGGAAGGTGGTCGTTGATCCAGACGGTCCCGAATTGGAGCTTGGCGGAAACCCGAAAGGCTTTCTGGACGTTGGACGTCCAGACCGAAGAGGCGAGACCGTAGGCGACGCCGTTCGCCTTCGCGACCGCGTCCGCCTCGTCCCTGAAGCTTTGGAGGCAGACGACCGGCCCGAAGACCTCCGACTGCATGATCTCCGAGTCGAAGGCGGCGTCGGCCACGACGGTCGGAGAGTGGAAGAAACCCTTGGCGAGGCCGGCGGGGCGATCCCCCCCGCAGAGAATCTTGGCTCCCTTGGCGCGGCGGAGAAAGCCCTCGACGCGTTCCAACTGGTCTCGGCTGATGAGGGGGCCCATGTCCGTCTTGGGGCTCTTGGGGTCGCCGACGCGGAGTTGGGATACCTTCTCTAGAAAAGCTTCCTGGAACTTCTTGTAAACTTGGGCCTGGACCAGCACGCGGGTCGCCGCGGTGCAGTCCTGCCCCGCGTTGACGAAGGCCGCCACGACCGCGCCGTTGACCGCCGCGTCCAGATCGGCGTCCTCGAAAACGACGAAGGGGGCCTTGCCTCCCAGCTCGAAGTGCAGGCGTTTCAAGGACGCAGCGGCCTGGCCCATGATCTTTCGGCCCGTCGCGGTGTCGCCGGTGAAGGAAACCATCGCCACGTCCGGATGCTCGGTGATCGCCTTGCCCGCGGTTTCCCCTCCCGTCACGATGTTGAGGACGCCGTCCGGAAGCCCGGCCTCCTGGGCGAGCCGCCCGAACTCGATCGTCGTCAAGGGAGTCAGCTCGGAGGGTTTAAGGACGGCCGTGTTGCCGGCAGCCAGGGCCGGGGCCGCCTTCCAGACGCTCATCATGAGAGGATAGTTCCACGGCGCAATAAGGCCGACGACGCCCACCGGCTCGCGGCGCAGCACGCTCGTAGCGCCCCCCGAGTACTCCGCGCTGGCCAGGCCGTCCAAGCCTCGCGCGATCCCGGCGAAGAAACGAAGGTTGTCGACGGCGAAGGGAATGTCGCCGTCCTTGGCGAGCTTGATCGGCTTGCCGGCGTTGCGCGACTCGAGCTCCGCCAGGCGCCCGGCGTTCTCCTCCATAAGGCCGGCCAATTTCCAGAGGACGGCGGCCCTCTCTCCCGGCGTCTTGCCGGACCAGCGGCCGTCCTCGAAGGCGCCCTTGGCGGCCCGGACGGCGCGATCGACATCGGAGGCGCCCGCCTCGCAGGCCTCGGCGATAACCTCTTCGGTGGCGGGATTGACGATTTTGCGCGCGCCGGCCTTAACGGCTCCGACCCAGCGGCCGTCAATGAGCATCCGCGTTTTCTCTACGGACCCCTTACGCTCCAACATCGCGGATTTCGCCATAAAATCACCCCTTGATCAGCCGGGCGCCCGAGCCCTAACGGCGCACCGGAATTTTTTTGGGTTCGAAATGCTTGGCGTTGACTTCCTTGAAGACCTTCTCCATGATGCCCAGCGCCTGGTCCATCTCCTGCTGGGAGATGGTCAGCGGAGGCTCGATGCGCAGCGTCTTGGCGTGGAACAGCGTCCCGGCGACGAGCACCCCGCTGTCGAAGAGGCCCTTCGACACCTCGTAGCCGATCTCGTCGGAAGGGAACTCGATGCCCATCATGAGCCCCTTGCCGCGGACATCGACGCAAAGTTTTGGAAACCGCCTGCGCAGGGCCTTGAGCTTGAGCATCATGGAACCGCCCATCTTGTCGGCGCGCTCGGGCAGCTTCTCGTCCAAAAGGACGTGGATGCCCGCGATCGCGGCCACGCAGGCGAGGGGATTGCCTCCGAAGGTCGTCGAGTGGAGCCAGGGCTCCGGAAAGAGGTGCTCCCAGATGTTTTTTGGAGCCACGAAGGCGCCGATCGGCATGACGCCGCCTCCCAGGGCCTTGCCCAGGCAGAGAATGTCGGGAATGACGCCCCAATGGTCGACGCAGAACATCTTGCCGGTGCGGCCCATGCCGGTCTGTATCTCGTCGATGATGAGAAGCGCTCCGTAGCGGTCGCACAGGTCACGCACGCGCGCCAGGTAATCGTCGGGCGGAACATTGATGCCGCCTTCCCCCTGGATCGGCTCGAGGATGACCGCCGCGATGTCGTTTCCGACGGTATCGGCGCATTTTAGGGCCGACTCGATGAAATCGGCGTCTCCGTAGGGAACGTGGTAGCAGTCGGGCAATATCGGAAGAAAGGGTTGGCGGAATTTCGCGCGGGCGGTCGCCGAGAGCGCTCCGAGAGTCTTCCCATGGAAGGCTCCGACCGCCGCGACGAAGGACTTGCGCCCGGTATGGAGCATCGCCAGCTTCATGGCCCCCTCCATCGCCTCGGTTCCCGAGTTGCCGAAGAAGGAGTATTGCAGGTCTCCCGGCGTGATGTCGGCGACGAGCTTGGCCAGCATGGCGCGGAAAGGCTCCAGCAACTCCTGGGAATGCAGGGCCTGACGCTTGAGCTGGCTGATGACGGTGCTCACGACCTTGGGATGGCGGTGCCCCATGTTGAAGACGCCGAAGCCTCCGAGAAAGTCGATATATTTTTTGCCGTTGATGTCCATGAAGCTGTTGGCGCTGTCCGCCCATTCGATGGAGGTGTAATCGGTCGAGACGGCCTTGCGGTACTCCAGGATGCCGGGGTTGATGAAGTTTTCGTAACCCGAGCGGGTCATTTCCTGTATCCAACCCTTGTCGTCCGCCGCCAGGTCCTCCTTATGGATGATTTCCAGGATGCGCTGCGTGTCCTTCAGGATGTCCGATGCCGGCGCTTTCATAATTGACTCCAGGGCTAAAGCAATGGCGCCTCGGTACGTTCCAGCAGCTTGAACGTCTTGCGCGCCGCCAACTCGGCGAAAAATGGCTCTACCCGCAGGCCGCTCTCCGGGCCGCAGATCCCGGCTCCGCGCTGGGTCTTCCCAGCCACGATCATCTGCGCCGCGATGGAGGCCGTGAAGCCGACCCCGACGGCGCCGGCGCTCAGGGTTTGGGTCGGCAGGATCTCGCAGTCCCATTCCAGCGTCAAGGGCGAGCGGGAGCGCCGCCCGTGCATCCTCACGCGGAGCACGTCCAGGTCGGCCGGTCTGCCCGGCGGCGCCGCGGCGGCCCCCTGTTGCGCCAGGCTTGTGATAAAGCCGCGCGGGGATATCGAGGAGCCATTGACCCGAAGCGGCGTATTTTTGGAGAACCCCATGGAGGCCAGAAGCGCCAACTGGGCCTTCACCGCGTCCGGATAGGCGATCTTGAAGGCAAGGCTGCGAACGCCCTTGCGCCGCAGATAGCCGGGCAGCGTCGCCGCTTCCGAGTGAATGACCGCGCCCGCGCTGCACTTGCCGATCGGCCGCCGGAACTCGAGTGGCTCGGGCCGGCTGTGCGCCGGAATCTCGATGATGCGGCCCTTTTCCAAGACCCAAGCCGGCATCAGATACTCATCGAGCATCGTCCGAATCGAGAAAGGCGGCAGGAACTCGCTCTGCGCCGAGGCCGGATCGTAGCTCGCGTCGAAAATCGAGACGGTATCGATCCGATCGAAAGCTTTCGACATGCGCGCGACCATCATGTTGGTGATCCCGGGCGTGGAGCCGCAGCCCAGAAGGCCCAAAAGCCCGGCCTTCGAGAATTCGCGGTCGCGCTTGAGCTGCCTCAAGGTCATGTGATAGAGGCCGCCCAAGTCCAGATAGTGCGCCCTCAAGGCCAGCGCCAGGTCCATCGCCTTCAGGTTGAATTCGTACCAGGCGGCGTTGATGAGGACCTGGACTCCCCTCATCGCCTTCGCGGCCTTGGCGGTCCGGGTCAGATCCACCGAGGCGACACGGATCTTCCGGCGATTTGGAATCTTGGAGAGCACCGCTTCCTTGCGGGCGAGGTGGAGGTCCGCCGCGACGATCTCGGATACCTCCGGCCGGCGCGCCAAATCGTAAAGGGCCGCCTCGGCCATGAGGCCCAAACCGCCCAGGACGCCGACTTTAAAACTCACGGTTTCCGGTCCCTCAGCACGGCTTCCAGGATATCGAGACCCCGTTCCAGCTGATCGAACGGGATCGTCAGAGGGACGAGGCAGCGCAGGACGTTCCCATGCTGGCCGGCCCTGATGATCAGGAGCCCCTCTCGCGCGCAGTCGGACAGAATGGCCTTCATGTCGGACTCAGGAAGGGGCTCCTTGGTCTTGCGGTCCTCGACGAGCTCCAGGGCCCGCATCGCGCCGAGGCCGCGGCTCTCCCCTACCGTCGGGCAGCTCCTGACCAGGGCGTCGAAACGCCGCTCTATCTTCTTGCCGATCCTGGAGGCCCGCTCGATCAATCGTTCTTCCTCCAAAATATCGAAGACGGCCATGGCCGCGGCGCAGGCGACGGGGTTGCCGCCGTAGGTTCCGCCGAGGCCGCCCGCTTCCACCGAATCGAGCACCTCGGCGCGCCCCACGATACCCGACAGCGGCAGACCCGCCGCCAAGGACTTGGCGACCACCAGCACGTCCGGCGCCGCGCCGCTGTGCTCGATGGCGAACATCTTTCCGGTGCGGCCGAAGCCCGTTTGGACCTCGTCGGCGATGAGTAGAATCCCGTGCTTGTCGCACACCCGCCGCAGCGACGGTATGAAATCGGCCGGCGGGACCACGAAGCCGCCCTCGCCCAGGACGGGTTCAATGATAATCGCCGCGATTTGGTCCGGCCCGATGGAAGTGGAGAAGAGATTTTCCAGGCGGCCCAAGCAATAGCGGGTCAGGTCCTCGGCGCGGACCCCGTCGGGAGGCCTATAGGCGTAAGGGTAGGGGATCCTGTAAAGCTCGCCGGGAAACGGCCCGAATTTCTGGCGGTAGGGCTTATGCTTGCCGGTCAAACCGACCGCCAGATACGTGCGGCCGTGGAAGCTCATGTCGAAGCTGACGATGCCCGGCCGGCGCGTATGGGATCTGGCGACCTTAACGGCGTTCTCGACAGCCTCAGCGCCGCTGTTGAAGAGAGCGGCCTTCTTCGGGAAAGAGCCGGGAGCCGCCTCGCAGAGCCTCCGGCATACCTTTGCGTAAGCGCAATAGCCCGCCACCGGGAAAGCCATGTGCAAAAGCTGCTGCGCCTGACGCCGGACCGCCTCGACGACCCTCGGGTGGCAGTGTCCTACGTTGAGCGCTCCGATTCCCCCCGCGAAATCGATATAGGAGCGCCCATCGACGTCCTTTACCAATGCATTGGAGCCGCTCTCGGCCGTGAAGGAGTGGTAGCTGGAAACGCCGCGTGGGACCCAGGATTCCCGCTCCCCCGCCAGCTTGGAGCTATGGCGGCAACCATTCGGAGCGAGCTTGGGATCGCGCCCTCTCGAAGTGGTCCTTAGTTTTTTTCCTTCTTTTATAAGCATTTTTGATCGGACCCCGACTTACAAGGGCTGCCCGGAACCTCCGGGAACCCAGCCACCACAAATCAATTTTTACACAGAATTTGAAGCGGTTTTGGCTATGCTAGCAAAATGCGGCGGAGACTGTCTACGGTTTCGAGGATAGGGTCCGACGCAGTTCCGGACGGACTTGTTCCAGGTAAGCGCGCATCTCGGCGTCCAACCGGTCCGATCGCAGCGCCCGGTAGACGTTACGGCTGATCGCGACCAAATCCCTGCGCGCCATGGCTCGGGCATCTCCATTCGCGTTTTCATTTTCGAGGAGCTCCGTGAGCAGTTTTAAATGTTGCCGTTGTAGGTTTCGCCGGAAAAGATGGACGGAGCGGTTTTTTCGAGACTCGATCTCCTTCCAGATGGATCGGCGGATCGTCTCCATCACCTCGCCCAAGCTTAACGAATCCGTCGGTTTTTCGACCAACTGGGATCTGTCCGACAAAAGGTAGAGATTGCGTCCGTAAAGCTCGCGAAGAACACCGAACTGAAGGTTCCCCACCTGAGCGGAGACCGAGACCGGCCAGTTAGGTTCCAGGTCCCTCACCTTTTCCTGCCCCATTCTTCGAACCAAATGCGGAGAAACTTGGAAGGGTTCGGAGCTGAATATCTCCTCCCCCAAGAAACGAAGGGCTCGGCGCTGTTGAGAGGCCGGCACCGGTTCATAGGAGTCGTGCTTCCCCGGCCAACCGCGCCGCGCGCGTACCCCCCCGATTAAGGGTATCGCGATCCGTGCCGCGTCGCGATAACGCTCGAATCCGATCATATAAAGCCGCCGCAGAAGAAATAGCCCCGGCCTTGATGGGAACGGACCGTCTTCCAGATTTTTCCACAGCTCGCGCGCTTGGAGAGTCTGTGAGCGAGCATACTCCAATGGATCCGGCCCTAAATCGAATTGCTGAGCGCCGGGATCCATTCCCGGGCCAAGTCCGGGTGTCACGTCTTCATCGGAAGCATAGGCCAACTGCGGATCCGACGACGATCGAGCCGCGATCGCTTCCAGCTGCGAATATTTCGACTGAGCATCGCCCGCCAGAGGCTTATATGCGTATTCGATGGCCCAGTAGTCATAAGGACCTAAGCGCATCTGGAAGTAGCGCCCTTGAGATGATCCTTTCGGAGCGATATAAGCAGGGAGGTAGTCCATTACGGAAGTCGAAAAAAGCCCTTCCTTGCCAAAGTCATCAGGTGACAAGGCTGCGCTGGCCTTGAAGTTATGGCGGAGCCCCAGGGCATGTCCGGTCTCGTGAGCCAACAGCCACGTCAAAAATTCCCCAAGGAACCGCGTTTTTTCGCTTGGCGAGACGTCGCTACGGGAGCAGAGAAAAGCAAACCCCGCCGCGGCCTGGGCGGCCAAACCTTCAAGATCCCCACCCGCGCCGTCACGATGCGCCTTGGGGTCGCTCCCGGATCCGATCTCCCATTCAGGTCGCGTCGATTGAAAACGCGCCGTCAGGTCGCCGATCCGGATACCGATATTGAAGATTTGACCGGTCATCGGATTCGAGCGCTGGAGGCCCTGCGCAAAATTAGCTCCCTCTCCCATAAACCACCGCACCATGTTGTAGGAAGCGTCCGCCGGATCGAAACGTGATCGTTCCTCCGGCGTCATATCTTGGTCCACGTCCTTGACCACGATCGCATTTCGCAGGCCGATCGCCTCGAAAGCGGCGTTCCATGCCAGAATACCGGCTCGAATGGCGGGCCGGTACGCCTCCGGTATGGTATCTTCCAGCCAAAAGACGACGGGCTTTTCCACATCGGAAGCGGGCGCTTCAGGTTCCTTTTTACGGAGATTCCAACGTTTGATGAGGTACACGGCTGGATCGGGTTGGTTCTTTAACTCTCCGGAGCTGAAGTCGCGATAAGACTCTATGAAGTGGCCAACGCGTCCATCCGCCGGCCGGGGCTCGAAAGTCGAGTCCGAAGAGACTTCGGTCAGGCTGTAGTGAAAGACGATCGAGAAATGCCTGGGGTCCGGAAGGATGCTGGATTCGGTTTGAGCGCTCCTTGAAAAGGAAAGCCGGACTTGGACCTCCATGTTTTTGGGGAACGAGGAGATTTTTTCAAGCCTGCTGTCCGGAAGGGATATGGATGCGTCTGAGTAGACGATGCTCTTGAGCGGACCCAGGATATTGACGAGGTCCGTCATAAAGAGCGCCCTTGCCGACAGGGTGAAGGTACCCTTAGCCGGATCGCTGGAGATAAGAGGCAGGCTGAGCAGGATGGAATCTGAGAAGGATTTTTCCAGAGCCCTGCTCTCGGGACTGCCCGGATCGGCGCGAAACAATGCGTTTTTGCGGACGAACTGGACGTTCTCTCCGGTCCAGTGAAACAGGAAAAGGTACGGATCAAAAAGCATGTTTGAAAAGAGCCCCCGCTCGCCGGTTCCTTGCTCCAACGTCGCGCTGAGAAGGTAGAGTCGTTCCAGCTGGTTTTGGCGGAGCGTTAGGTGGAAATCATTCCCCTGCTTGGTGATGGCAAAAAGCTCTTCCGGAGTCGCGGAAGGACTCAGACTTTGTTGGAGATCCCGCAGCGCGCTGCCGATCGGCGCGACATCTTGTCCGGCGGCCACGCCGAGTTGCCCAAGGGAGGAGGGCCTCTCGGCTGCCTGGATGACAAAATCCGTTTGAGCTGCAAACAAAAACAGCAGCCATAGGACACCTAACATGCGTCAATAATACCCTGATTCCCCCGCCCAGACATGGGTCTTGAGGTCCCTGTGAGACGGTCCATTGGACCTATTGGGATTAGGCCCCATCTCCGGGAAGATATCCGCTAATCGTTTCTCTCAACGTCGCGGGCGGTCTGGAACTTGGCCCACAGGATGTGGTCCACCCGGAAGGTCAACTCCTTGCCGCCCTGCTTGGGAGAACCTTCGAACGTAAGGCGCGCCTTGAAAAACCCTTTCCAGAGGTCGTCGTACTTCACCGTCTCCTGAGTCGGCTGGAGGATGAAGGTCTTCTCCTCCCCCCGGTTGTTGACGTAGCCGATGATCATCGGCTCCTTCTTGCGGATCGACTCGAGGAGCATTCGCAAATAACCCTCGATGGTCCGGGCCGAGATTCCCTTGAAAATACGATCCTTGCCGGAAGCGTAGTCCCGCCATATCTTGGGCAAGGCCCGGAAGGTGTCGATCTTTTTCTGGTAAAGAAGAGGAATATTCTGCCTTTCGGGCGCGGCGGGGTCGGGGAAGTGTCGCGTATCCGTGTACACCTTCACCAGCATCGCCTGATCTCCATCGATCGAAATCTGGGTTGGGTTGAGTTTCTGCTCCCAAATCCCATGGGAGGCCAGCGTCTGCGCAAGTTTTCGGATCGCCTGAATTTGGCGGCGCGACAAGCGAGCATTCATTTTGCCGGTGCGCGCCAATGAAGCGCCCCGAGGCTTCTCCAAGACGGCGTAAAGCACCCCGTCTGACGTCTCCCCCACCTCCCAAATCCGGGGGACGATCCCTTCGGGAGCCAGCTGTTTGAACACCTCCAGTTCGTGATTAGCCCACTCGCGCACCATGGATAACTGGTTGGGCGAGTAGCGGGGTCCGCCGTAAATCTTGAGTATCCTGTTTGCGCCTAGATCGAAGACCCACCCCTTGGAGTCGCTCAGCTTATTCGACAGGGAAAGCGCCTTCTCCCCGAAAACGGCCGTCTGCCGCGCCGGGTCGAAGGATATCACAGCGCCGGCGGCTTGGAGTTGAATCGTCTGGACCCCAAGAGAGGCGCGGCCGAGCGGATTCGCGCTC
>JACQPI010000212.1 GCA_016207585.1 Elusimicrobiota bacterium
CAGCTTGAGCTCGAAATAGACCCGCGTCGAGCCGGTGATTAGTTTTTGAATCTCCATGGTAAACACGGTTTTAAAACCCCAGAATCCCTTTTGCTCCGATTGCAGGGCGAGCTTATGAGGTGGTTCCCATGCGGCGATGTCGAGCTCCATCACCGTCTCTCCGGACTTGCCGAGCGCCAGAACCTTATTTCCCGGCCCGCTGGGTGCGACTCCGGGCGGGAGATGCGCTCCCTGAGCCAAACGATAGTTGAATCGGCCCTTCTTGCCGACAAAGGCGTCCGAGAGAAGCCCCCAGTTGGAGACGTCCGACAGCCATCTCCACAGGATCTCGGCCGGGAAATCGAAATCCGAGTAGCGCTGGACCGGTTTCATGAACTGTCAACGTGCCTTAACTTAACGAGAGGGCCTCGTTGATGAGAACAATGTGTTTTAGGATCTTAGGCACGTACAGGCGGGTTTCCTCGATTTTGGGTATCCCCTTTGCTGCGTGGACTCTCGTGGGGCCCGCGTTGTAAGCCGCCAGCGCGAGAGCGAGGTTCTTGAAAGTCTCCAATTGTTTCTTAATGTAGCGAACTCCCGCCGTCACATTGAACCTTGGTATATGAAGCAAGGATGGATCGATACCCATCTCCTTGGCGGTGACAGGCAGAAGCTGCATGAGGCCGTGCGCATTTTTTGGGCTGACTATAGTGGGGTTGAAGTGGGACTCCGCGACCGTCATCGCCAATACCAGCGCCGGGGAGATGTTGTGCATCAGGGCGACCTCGACGATCGTGCGGACGATATCGTACGGCGCCTTATACATGCGGGCGACCTTTCCGATGGCGAAGGCGTCTATGGATTTCCTGGCAAACAGGGAAGGCGACGGGACGGGAGCTATGGACAGGAACTGGTAGTCGAATTTTAGCGGATCATCCGCGAGGAACTTGTCCGTCACGTCCGGGACAGGAGCGCCCTTTATTATCTCTTTCACCGTTGGAATCCGGACCTCGGAGGTGTTTTGGGTCACCCATTTCGCCAGCCCGATCCGGGAGCCCGGGAAACGCCCGGACCCGTCGAAAAACCGCCGCGAGGAGAGATCGAGCGGATCTTCCGGTTCCGCGGGGAGCGCCGGCGCCTTGCTAAACGGCGTGGGCCGCGCGTAGGCTGCGAAATCGAGCGACCCGGAAAATCGCTGGACCTTTTCGGCGCGCTGGGACTCCTCGACGTGCCGCCGGCACTGCGACATCAGCGTCGACTTGGAGACGAAACGGTGCAGGTCGGAGACCTTACCCCTCGCGATTCTGCGCCGTACGTAATCGAACGCCTTTTGGGCGGCGGGGTGTTTGTTTCCCAGAACCTTGTCGCATTGGTCCAACAACGAAAGCCACTCCTGCTGCTCCGAACCATATGCGTGAGCTTTCTGAGATGCGACCAGGGGGGATAGTGCGCATAACAGAGCTGCTACGATCAGGAATTGAGTTCGTTCCATAGCGCTTCATTGTAGGCTGAATGGGACGAGGTGGGTAGAGTCGAAGGGCCTAGGCCCATATGGGACTTAAGTCCTAGTGGCCTCGGCGCGGGCCAAATGTTACAATGAGCGCTTAGAGATATGGATTTCAACCTTCGGCCGGACCAGCTCGAAATCCAGCGCAAGGTGCGCGAATTTTGTGAGCGGGAAGTGATGCCCCGCTGCCAGGAGTACGATCGCAAGGAGACTTTCTCCTGGGAGTTCGTGGAGGGCCTCAAGCGCCTGGGCCTCTTGGGCATCCTATTTCCCAAGGAGTACGGCGGCCAAGGTTTCGACAACACCGCCTACTGCCTCATTTTGGAGGAGCTCGGCCGCGCCGATGCCTCCCTGGCCCTGACGGTCGAATCGCACAATTCCCTCTGTTCCAACCATATCTTCCTGGCCGGCGACGAAACTCAAAAGCGCAAGTACCTTCCGCGCCTGGCAAGGGGAGAGTCGCTGGGCGCTTGGGCGCTGACCGAGCCCGAGGCCGGTTCGGACGCCTCCTCCATCAAGACGACCGCGGTTTTGGAGGGAGGCACGTGGATACTCAACGGCTCCAAGACCTTCACGACACAGGGTTCCGTCGCCGGCGTCTACGTGATCTTCGCCAAAAATGCCGATGCGTCCCACGGCAATGGGCTCACCGCCTTCGTGTGCGAAAAGGGCGCGCCGGGCCTCGATGTGGGCAAGGTCGAGAAAAAGATGGGGATCCGCTCTTCCGACACCGCCCAGCTTCATCTCTCCGGCCTGCGCCTTTCCCAGGACCACGTGGTCGGCCGCCCGGGCCGCGCATTCCGCGACGCGATGCGGGTGCTCGACGGCGGCCGCGTGGGGATTTCAGGGGTGGCCATCGGGATAGCGCGGGGGGCCTTGGAGGAAGGCATCCGCTGGGTCAAGGCCCGCAAGGAGGAGTTCGGCATCCGGCCGGACAACGTGGGCTTGACGGCCGCCCAGAAGGTTTTGGCGGACTTGGCGGCCGAGGTCGACGCGGCCAGGCTCATGATGTTCAGGGCCGCCGACCTCATGGACCGCGGCGAGAAGTTCTCGAAAGAGGCCTCGATGTCCAAGCTTCTGAGCGGCGACCTCGCCATGAAGGCGACCACGCAGGTCCTGGATATTTTCGGCCCTCACGGCGCCTCCATGGATTGCCCGGTCCAACGCTACTTCCGGGATGCCAAGCTCTACCAGATCGGAGAGGGTTCGAGCCAGATCCAGGAGCTCATCATCAGCCGCTACCTCTTGGCGGATTGATGGAGACCGACTACTCGAAGACCGTCAATCTTCCCAAGACCCAGTTTCCCATGCGGGCCGACCTCCCCAAGCGGGAGCCGGTCCAGATCGGACTGTGGGAGAGCCGCGGCGTCTACCGGAAGATGCTCGATCGGGCGAAGGACGGCGCCTTCGTCCTCCACGATGGGCCGCCCTACGCCAACGGCCACATCCACATCGGCCACGCGCTCAACAAGATACTCAAGGACATGGTCGTCAAGTCCCGCGCCTTGGCGGGCCTGAGGACCCCCTACGTTCCGGGCTGGGACTGCCACGGCCTGCCGATCGAGCACGCGCTCCTCAAAGAGATGAAGATGGACAAGCGCGCGGTCAAGGACATCGTAGACTTCCGTGCCAAGGCGCGGCATTTCGCGAAAAAGTTCATCGACATCCAGCGCGAGGAGTTCCGCCGGCTCGAGATACTGGGCGACTGGTTTCGGCCCTACGACACGATGTCGCACTCCTATGAGGCGCGCGTCCTGAGAGCCTTCCGGCTTTTGTTCGAGAAAGGCTACATCTACCGGGGACTCAAGTCGGTCGGCTGGTGCTTCCACTGCGAGACTGCTCTCGCGGAGGCGGAGGTGGAATATAGGGAAAAGCTATCTCCATCGATCTACGTGGCGCTGCCGGTCGCGTCGTCTGCGCCCATCGAGGAGGCGCTGCGGCAAGAGGGCGGCTGCGGCCCGGCCCGCGCGGAGGTCGTCGTGTGGACGACCACCCCATGGACCCTGCCCGGCAATATGGCGGTCGCGTTCCATCCCGATCTGGACTACGTCCTCGCCAAGGTCCAGCTTCAAGCCGAGTCCTCGGCGAGGTATTTGGTGCTGGGCCGGCGGCGGCTGGAGCCGGTTCTGGAGGCGATTGGCGGGAAAAACCTCGGGATTTTTGGATCCTGGAAGGGCTCGGAGCTTGCGCGGGCCGACGTCCAGGACACCGGCGGCAAACAATCCTTCTGCGAGAGGCCCTTCAAGATCGGGGACGGGAAATCCCTTTTTGTCATGGCGGATTACGTCACGGCCGAGGATGGAACGGGAATCGTCCATACCGCGCCGGGCCACGGCCCCGACGATTTCAACACGGGGCGGCGCTACGGCCTGGAGATACTCTCCCCGGTGGACGGGGCCGGGCGGTTCACGCCGGAGGCGGACGCTTTTAAAGATTTCCGGATATTTCCGGACGGAAACGAGTCCGTCTGCGAGGCGCTGGCGCGGGCCGGGAGGCTTTTGTTCCAAGGGACGATCACGCACAGCTACCAGCACTGCTGGCGCTGCAAGAACCCCATCATCTTTCGCGCGACGGAGCAATGGTTCCTGAATGTCGCGCACGAGGGTCTTCGGGAAAAACTTCTGAAGGCGGTCGGCGAGGTGGCTTGGATTCCGGAGGCCAGCAAGGCCCGCATCTCGAGCATGATTGAATCGCGGCCTGACTGGTGCCTCTCGCGCCAAAGGCTGTGGGGAACCCCTATACCGATCCTCTATTGCGCCGGTTGCGGCGAGATACTTAAAGACTTGAAGGTGATGGAGGCGATCGAGCGGCAGGTCG